>CANRLZ010000015.1 GCA_947631595.1 uncultured Oscillospiraceae bacterium | reverse complement strand
CCCCGCGCCGGGAGGCGCGCCCTCACCCCTCGCGGGGCACCACCGCGCCGGTGGCGGTCTTCCAGATGGCGTTGGGGGGCACCGCGCCCCGGACGCAGGAGGTGGGGTAGATGCTGCTGTGCCGGCCGATGACGGTGCCGGGGTTGAGGACGCTGTTGCAGCCCACCTCCACGAAATCCCCCAGGATGGCGCCGAATTTTTTCCGGCCTGTCTCCAGGCGCGTATCGCCGTCCCGGACGACCACCGGGGTCTTGTCCGACTTCACGTTGGAGGTGATGGATCCCGCCCCCATGTGGCTGCGGTGGCCCAAAATGGAGTCGCCTACATAATTATAGTGGGGCACCTGGACGCCGTCGAAGAGGATGACGTTTTTCAGCTCCACCGAGTTGCCCACCACGCACCCCGCCCCCACCAGGGCGGCGCCGCGGATAAAAGCGCAGTGGCGCACCTCCGTCTCCGGGCCGATGATGCAGGGGGCGCCCAGATAGGCGGAGGGGAAGACGGCGGCGGTCTTGTGCACCCAGACCTGGGGCGCGCGCTCCTCATACTCCGCCGGGAGGGTGGGGCCTAAGGCCAGGATGAAGTCCTTGACGCCGTCCAGGGCCTCCCAGGGGTAGTCGAACCCGGCCAGGTATTCCCCGGCCAGGGTGTGGGTCAGATCCAGAAGGTCAGCGGTTTTCATGTCCATCCCGTCCACCTCGCACTCTATGATGTTCCATATTGTACCACATTCCACAGCCGGGGCGCAAGAGCCTTGACGGGCGGGGGGCGGGGGAGTATGATAGAGGACAAAAGGGGGCGGCGACGTGGAACTGCGGCAGATCGACCTATATGAGCACTTCGGCCAGACGCGCCCGGCCGGGGCGGGCGGGCTTTTACAGATGTGGCTGACCAAGACCCCGGTGCGGGTGAGTACCGCCCGCCGCCGTCCGGCGGTGCTGATCCTCCCCGGCGGAGGGTACGAGCACATCTCCCAGCGGGAGGGGGAGCCGGTGGCCCTGCGCTTTGCCGCCCGGGGTTGGGTGCCCTTTGTGCTGACCTACTCCGTGGCGCCCAGCCGCTTCCCCACCCAGCTGCGGGAGGCCGCCTGGGCCATGCGGTACATCCGGGAGAGCGCCGGGGCGCTGGAGATCGACCCCGGCATGGTGGCGGCGGTGGGCTTTTCCGCCGGGGGGCACCTGGCCGGCACCCTGGCCACCCGCTTCGACGGCCCGGAGGTGGCGGACGTCGCCCCGGCGGAGATGTTGCGCCCCGACGTTCTGGGTCTGTGCTACCCGGTGGTGGCGGCCTGGGGGCGCACCCACGCCGCCAGCTTTGAAAACCTCACCGGCGGGGACGCCGCCCTGACCCAGGCCCTGAGCCTGGACAAGCTGGCGCGCGGGGAGATGCCGCCGGTCTTCCTCTGGGCCACCCGGGACGACGGCTCGGTGCCCTGCCGCAACTCCATCCTCCTGGCCCAGGCCCTGGACGAGGCCGGGGTGGACTTCGCCTTCCACCTCTACCGCCACGGCCCCCACGGCCTGGCCACCGCCGACGCCCTGGCCTTCTCCACGAAGAACCCGCCCCAGGTCAGCCCGGAGGCGTCCGGCTGGCCGGAGGAGATGATGGACTTCTTCGCCCAGAGCGGACTGGCGATACACGACTTATAAGGAGAGCCGGGCCGCGGGGTTGCCGCGGCCCGGCTCTGTTGCTTGTCAAAAAGCCTCGCAGAGTTTCGCGCCGCAGGGCGCGAAAGACTCATAAGAAATTTTTTCCGGCGGCGTGTACGTCGGAAAAAATACATCTCGGCCCGCAAACGTGCGAGCCGGCCGCCCTCGCGGCGGCCGGGGAGTGCGCTGCAGCGGGCCGTAAAAATGTCAAAGAAGCGGCCCTGCCGCTTCTTTGACAGTCTCAGAGCCGGGCCGCGGGGTTGCCGCGGCCCGGCCCCGTTTTCGGACGATCTACCCCCGCGTCCGCGCCCAGGGCACCCGCCCGGCGGGCAGCGGGGTCTCGTAAAACCGGGCGGTCTTGTCCCGGTCCGTGTCGTTCCACTTGTCAAACCCCTCGGGGTGGATGTGATCCCCCTCTATGACGCAGTCCTCAAACTCGCACAGCCCGTAGTCCCGCCAGGGCCGCGCCAGAAAGACGCTGTGCGGGGGCACGCCGGCCTGGGCGGTGAGGCGGCAGTTGCGGAAGAGGAACCCCGCCTCCGTCTCCGGGGCGTGGGCCGGGGCGGCCAGGTAGCCGTGGCCGCGGGCGTCCACCAGGGAGCGGATCTCGCAGTCCTCGAAAGTGGCCTGGCCGCAGCCGAAGATGAAGTCCACCGTCCCCTGGATGAGGCAGTCCCGGAAGGACTGGCGGCAGGGGACGTCCCGGCGGAGCATATCCGGCAAAAATCCGTCATACCGTTGGATGAGGTCCTGGGGCAGCGGCCCCAGGAAGAGGGTGTCCTGGGTGGAGGTCAGGGTGCAGCGCTCCATGGAGAAGTCGTCGGCGTAGACGGTGAGGGCGACCTCCTGCCCCTTCTCCTCCGGGCGCAGGGCGTCGTTGACGATGGACAGGTCCTCCATCCGCACCCCGTCGGCGCACACCGCCACCGTCCAGGTGCGGAAGGTGACGTACTCCCGGCCCTGGTCGTCCCGCTTCTTGGCGTAGTCGTCCCAGAGGATGCGGGTCTGCCCCGCCCCGGCGCCCCGGATGGTGAGGCCGGGGGTGGTGATGAGGATCTTTTGGCGATATTCCCCAGGCGCCAATTCCAAAACAGACCCTGGAGCCGCGCGGTCAAAGGCCGCTTGCAGGTCGTCGGAAGGGTAAAACATGGCACTTACTCCTCTCTGACGCGCCAAAGTGTGGCGTGTTGTTTATGCGTTTTGCACAGATTATCCTAGCATTTTTTGGACGCAAGTGAAAGATTGTGCCAAGGGTTTTACATACTTTATCCATATAGAGTTATGTTTTGTCCATATACAAAGGGGTGGCCGGGGATGTATAATAACGTAAAAATATGGAGCGGTGCCGGGCCTATCTTCTGTCCATTTTGCCCATACCCGTTGCCGCGCAGAGGGTTCACCCATGAAACGACAGCTTTCCCTGGCGCAGTACAGGGCCATTGACCTGGCGATCCTCGCCGCCCTGCTGGCTGTTTTTGAGTTCATCATCGTCCGGTTCACCACCACCAGCTACTACGCTGTCTCTCTGGCGGCGGTCATCACCGCCATCGTCTATATGCGCTGGGGCTGGTGGGGCGCCATCCACGCCGCCTTGGCGGGTGTTCTTTTTTGCTTTTATTACAGCGGCGTCGCCCCTCCGGGGCAGGTCAAGCCGGAGCAGTACATCATCTATTCCGTGGGCAACCTCCTCTCCCTGGTCTGCGTGCCCTTCCTGAAGCGCCGTGGGCCGGAGCGGGTCCGGGACAGCGCGGTGGAGTCGCTGCTGTTTTCCCTGGCGGTGATCCTCCTGATGCAGGGGGGTCGCGCGGCGGTGGCCCTGTTTTTGGACCCCGGCAGGGGCGCGGGGGTGTTGGGGTACTTTTCCACCGACGCCCTGTCCATCCTCTTCACCTTGGTAGTCACCTGGATCGTTCGCCGGCTGGACGGAGTCTTCGAAGAGCAGAGACACTATCTCACCCGGATCCAGGAAGAACAAGAGCGACAAGTACACGAGTAAAGGAGACGGTCACGATGAAAGTAAAAGCGGCGGACTACCTTCTCTACGACCAGGCATCGAAGACCTATCGGGTAGACCCCGAGCAGGCGGTGCGGGACGACGTGGAGAAGCACCACTGGCTCCATGTGGGGAGAACCATCCTAAAGGACTGGCGCCTTTATCTGATGCTTGTCCCCATGATCCTGATCTTCCTGTTCTGGCGCTACTTCCCCATGTACGAGCTGCTGGGGTGCTTCAAGGTAGACGACACAGTGAAGACGGTGAACGAGCAGTTCTTCGCCGGGTTCTCCAACTTCCGCCTCCTGCTCTTCGGCGGAAACAACCCCAACATGTCCCAGGAGTTCTGGCGGGCCATGCGCAACACCTTCTTACTTAGCTTCTACGGCCTGTGTTTCGGCTTCCCGATGCCCATCATCCTGGCCCTGTTCTTCAACGAGGTCAAGAGCAACATCGCCCGGAGCGTCCTCCAGGTCATGACCTACCTGCCCAAGTTCATGTCCACCGTCGTTATGACCTCGCTGGTCATCATGTTGGTCAAGCAGGGTTCCAGCATCGGCGTCGGCAACATGGGCATCCTCAGCCAGGGGCTGTCCGCCATCGGGCTGGTGTCCAAGAACGCCGCCCAGGCCGGCCTGCTCAACAACCCCGCTTTCTTCCGCACCATCTACCAGGTGAGCGGCATCTGGGAGACCGCCGGTTACGACTCCATCGTCTTCTTCGCCGCCATCATCGCCATCTCCCCCACCAGCTACGAGGCCGCCCAGATCGACGGCGCCAACAAGTGGGCCCAGATGCGCTACGTGGTACTCCCCAGCATTCTCTCCACCATCGTCATCATGCTCATCACCCGGATCGGCAGCCTGCTCACCATCGGGTATGAGAAGGTCATCCTGCTCTACAACACCGACACCTACATGACCGCCGATGTGGTCTCCACCTTCTCCTACCGCTACGGCATGGCCCAGGGCGGCAAGGTCGGGTTGGCCTCCGCCGCGGAAATGATGAACAACCTGGTGGGCATGCTGTTGGTCATTGGCGCCAACACCATCGCCCGGAAGGCCGCCAATACGTCCCTCTATTAATCAAGGGTGGTGAGACAAAGTGAAAAGAAAGCTTGAGATTACCGAACTGATCTTTAAGATCATCAGTTACACGCTCCTGACCATCTTCGCGCTGTGCTGTCTCTACCCGTTCATCTACGCCATTTCCGCCGCTGTCAGTAACCGGGAAGCCGTGGAGTACAGCAAGATCATCCTCCCGCCCATCGGGCTCCAGTTTGAGGCCTTCAGCGAGATGTTCAACAACAACATGTTCTGGAACTCCTACGCCAACACCCTGTTCCTGACGCTGTACGGCACCATCTGGTCCATGCTCTCCTCCATCCTGGGCGCCTACGCCCTGTCCAAAAAGCGCCTGCTGTTCCGGAAGTTCTTCAACTTCTTCCTGGTGTTTACCATGTGGTTCTCCGCCGGCATCGTGCCGCAGTACCTGAACTACATCGCCACCGGCAAGGTCTTCGCCGGCATGGGCATCACCGACGACAAGTGGCTGGTGGTCATCGCCATGGGCATGCAGGCCATGAACATCATCCTCCTGCGCAACGCCTTCGAGGGCGTCCCCTCCGAGATCGAGGAGGCCGCCATCGTGGACGGCGCCACCGAGACCCAGGTCCTCACCAAGGTCTACATCCCCATGAGCAAGTCCACCATCGCGACGGTGTCCCTGTTCTTCGCCATCTCCCGTTGGAACGGCTACTTCTGGGCGCGCCAGATGATCTCCAACTCCAACGAGCACCCGTTGCAGGTCTTCCTCCGTCTGCGCCTGGATCAGTACACCGACCCGGAGTTCCTGGCCGGCTGGAACAAGGTCTACGCGCCTGACTCGGTGATCTACGCGCTGATCGTCTGCTCCATCATCCCCATCCTCATCATCTACCCCTTCATCCAGAAGTACTTTGCCAAGGGCGTCAACGTCGGCGGCGTGAAGGAGTAAATCCCCCACGAATGTTCCTCGGAGCTATCCGGAAACAGATACAACTAATTTATAGTTCTATCCAAACATGTAAGGAGGAAGAACGAAAATGAAGAGAATTCTGGCACTGGCCCTCGCGCTGGCCTTGAGTATCGGCCTTCTGGCCGGCTGCGGCGGCCCCAAGATCGAAGTCGGCGGCGGCGGCACCACCCCCGGCGGCACCACCCCCGGCGGCGACGCCCCCCAGACCGAAGACGCCCTGACCTTTGCCCCTGGCACCGTGCTCCGCATGGCCGTGGGCTACAACAGCACCCAGACCGGTCTGTTCTTTGACGCTGAGGTCGCCGGGTCCGGCGTGACCCTGGCCAACGGCCAGACCTACAACACCGGCGACCTGAAGCCCACCTGGGTGGAGGTCGAGAACCGTCTGGGCATGAAGTTCGAGGACAAGTACCAGGGCAACAGCGCCTCCAGCGAGTTCGAGTACTGGAAGGAGCAGTTGAGCCAGGTGGACATGGTGGCCGGCACCGCCTCCGTGCTCAGTGAGTACGGCGTGGCCGGCAGCCTGGTGAACATCGCCGACTACCTGGATCAGATGCCCAACTTCAAGAAGTACCTGGACGAGAACCCCATCGTCCGCATGACCATCACCGGCGATACCTCCACCGGCGCCATCTACGTCAGCCCCTACTTCGACGGCGTGAGCGACATTGAGCGTATGCCCCTGATGCGTACCGACTGGGTCCAGAAGCTCCTGGACGGCGAGGGCGCTTTCTCCGCCGAGAGTTCCGGCGAGACCAAGGCCGCTGTGTACGAGCCCTACATGCCCACCTCCGGCAAGATCGACGTGGACGTGGTGAACGCCGACGGCACCGCCGTTGAGACCATCACCAAGGACTACGACGCCGCCGGCAACATCGTCGCCACCATGAACGCCGTCGGCCCCATGAGCGGCGTGGACGCGGTGAATATGCTTCGCGACTACATCGACAAGGCCTACAACGGCTACTACGGCACCCAGCGCTCCGACCTGTTCGTGGGCCAGAACGCCGCCTGGGACGCTGACGAGCTGGTGGCGCTGCTCCGCTGCGTCGTCGCCAACGCCCCCACCCTCAACGGCACCGACACCGTCCAGGGCATCTTTACCCGTGAGGATCAGAACAACCAGCGCCGCGTGGATATGTTCCACTTCGCCGGCATCCTCTTCGGCGTCCGCGGCCTGGAGTCCCGGAAGGATTACCTCTACGTCGGCAACGACGGCGCCCTCCACGACGCCCGCCAGGAGGCCGAGACCTATGAGGCCCTGGATCGTATGCGCGACATGGCCGCCGAGGGTCTGATCTCCGAGGCGTTCATGAAGAACGAGGACGTGAAGACCAAGCAGTACCTGGAGAAGGACCTGGGCTTCATGCACTACGACTACAACCAGACCCAGACCATCTACAACGAGGACGGCGCCACCTTCCAAGACGGCGAGCAGTACATGGCCGCCATGGTTCCCGTGGCCTGCTGGCATGACGGCTCCAACGCCGACGGCGTGTACATGCGCTTCACCGAGTCCTGGCGCTCCGTCAAGACCGACGGCTGGGCCATCTCCAAGGCCGGCGTGGGCAACGACACCGACAAGCTCAACGCCGCTCTGAAGCTCATCGACTACGCCTACTCCCCCGAGGGGCAGATCCTCATGAGCTACGGCCCCGACGAGTTCATCAAGAAGGACGGCGACAACTACGTCACCTTCGACTTCAACGGTGAGCAGTGGCCCGAGATCGCCGACGCCACCCGCACTGAGCTGTGGGAGAAGGCCAGCGGCAACTACACCAACTACGCCCGTCAGTACCTGGGTTCCACCCTGTCCTTCCTGAAGAGCCAGGCCTTTGAGTTCCAGTGCACCACCGAGGTCGGCCGGAAGGGCGCCGGTTACATCTCCAACGCCATCGCTCTGGGCACCATCAAGCACCCCGAGCTGGCCGTGACCGAGGACAACATGTGGTACACCAGCGTGCCCACCATCCTGCCCACCACCACCGTTGAGAACGACCAGATCAGCGGCTTCAGCAACCTGGGCAACGCCATGTTCGGCCCCTCCAAGGACCAGAAGAACCTGCTGGTGGACGTCATTGTCAAGGGCTACCAGGAGGAGGGCATGACCGACGCCGCCTCCGCCGCCCAGGTCGTGGCCAACAACTATCAGGGTTCCCAGTACCTGCAGCTCCAGAACCGCGCCTGGCAGCGCGCCCTGGACTTCTACGGCACCATCGGCTAAGCTGAGATCCCACCGCACTTCGCAGCATGACTGCCTTTGACTGGCAGTAAGGCCGCTCTAAGACCCGCCTCCCCGGGGCGTGACCCCGGGGAGGCGGGATAGGGCGAAACAGGGAGGTCGCTATGTATAAGAGACAAGTGAAGTTACAAAAGGTCTTTTGCCTTCTGGCCATTATTGCCAGCGCGGCAGTCTTTGTCTACGCCCTTGGGCTGGTCACCGACCTGCACGACAGCCTGAAGGACACCATGCCCTTTGTGGCGAACCCCAGCGAGGACTACGTCGCTGGCGCCCGTATCTTCTACGACATCCAGCCCTTCAACCAGCAGCTCATGCTGGCCGGTCTGGGTCTGATCCTGCTCTCCCTGGGTCTGTTCCTGACCAACACCCACACCCGCAGAAGATACTACATCGGCAACTATCTCGCCACCGCGATCTGGGCGATCGCCGCCGTGGCCGTCGCCATCTGGTCCCACATCCAGATCGCGGCTTTCAAGGCCCAATATCTCACCACCGTGGACTTCGCCGCGCTGAAGGAGTACGCTGACTCCTTCGGCTCCTACTACACCGAGTCTACCTTCTGGTTTGATGTGCACTACCTGATCTGTGGCCTGGCCATCGTGGTCGCGATCATCCTGGTGGCCAATCTCTTCTGGAAGATCAACCTGATGAAGAGCGAGGCCGCGCTGCTGGAAAAGAGCAAGGCGGTGGCCAAGTAAAGGCGACACACCGAGAGATAGAAAGGCCGAGCGCGTGTCCGATACGATGAAATTAGGGGAGGCGACAGCATCATGAATGAAGACCGGTTGATTCGAAGAGACAGGATGCGGTTCATCAAGAACTCCATCTGCTCGAATCTCACCATCCTCGCCATTCTGTTTGATGTGCTCTACTTTGTCAACATCTACCAGTCCGATAAGGGTACCTACTACTATGTGTACCTCATCGGCATCTCCATTATCTACAACCTCATCTTTATGCTGGCCGCGTTCCTCTCCTCGGAAGGGGTCAAGAACTATATGCGCGGCTACACCTATCCCCTGATCCTGCTGGGGATCATCCAGATCGTGCGCATCTTCATCCTCCCCATGCGGGCGCACGCCGCCGTGCTCAATGACGGCCGCCAGGTCATGGGAGATGGGCAGTTTACCTACCAGGTTGTCCTGCTGATCCTCTCGGCTGTCTGCCTGTTGGCCGCCGCGGTGATCAACTACATCAAGTGCACGGAGCTGCAGGCCCACCTGAAGATGCTGGAGGAGCAAAGCGCGGCTGGGGCCACGGCCCAGAAGTCCGCATAAGGAGGGGTCGAGATGGCAGAGCTTAGTTTACAGCACATCGACAAGATATATGACAACAATGTCCAGGCGGTGTTCGACTTCAACCTGGACGTAAAGGACGGCGAGCTCATCGTTCTGGTGGGTCCCTCCGGCTGCGGCAAGTCCACCACCCTCCGCATGGTGGCCGGCCTGGAGGATATCTCCAAGGGCCACCTCTACCTGGACGGCAAGGACATCACCCAGACCCCCGCCAAGGATCGGGATATGGCCATGGTGTTCCAGAACTACGCCCTCTACGGCCACATGACCATCTACGAGAACATGGCCTTCTCCCTCACCCTGCGCAAGGAGAACCCCAATGTGATCCACAAGAAGGTTCTGGCCGCGGCGGAGATCCTGGGCCTGACCTCCCAGCTCAACAAGAAACCCAACCAGCTCTCCGGCGGCCAGCGCCAGCGCGTGGCCATGGGCCGATCCATCGTCCGCAACCCCAAGGTCTTCCTCTTTGACGAGCCGCTGTCCAACCTGGACGCCAAGCTCCGCGGCGCCACCCGCCGGGAGATCCTGCTGCTCCACAAGCGGCTGAAGGCCACCATGATGTACGTCACCCACGACCAGACCGAGGCTCTGACCCTGGCCGACCGGATCGTGTGTATGTCCATGGGCCACGTCCAGCAGGTGGGCACCCCCCTGGAGCTGTACGACGCCCCGGCCAACATCTTCGTGGCCAGCTTCATCGGCCTGCCCCCCATGAACCTCTTTGACGCGAAGGTGAACGGCGACGAGTTGGTTCTGGAGAAGGACAGCAGCGTCCACGTCGCCCTCACCGACGAGGAGAAGAAGCTCCTGGCCTCCTACCAGGGCAAGACCGTTGTCCTGGGCGTCCGCCCCGAGAACATCGAGGAGGGCGCCGGCGGCATCCCCGTCACCGTGACCAACAACGAGAACCTGGGCATGAACACCCTGGTCTACGCCAACATCGGCGGCGCCTCCGGCCCGCGCGTCTGCGCCAAGCTGAAGGGCTGGGTCGGCCACGTCCACGGGGATCAGGCTCAATTCGTCATTACGCGGAAGCATCTCTTTGACAAAGAGACCACCAACGCCATTCGGTAAGGGGGCGAGGAAATGGAAAAGAAAATGAGCTTCGGAGCCCGGGTCAAGGAGTCTTTCCGGAAGATGATCGTCTCGCTGAAGCATAAGCCCCAGACCATCCCCATGATCATGCTGGTCATCACCTTCCTCTACTTCTCCCTGAACCTGACCCATTTCTCCGACACCACCGCCAAGATCAACCTCAGCCCCATGGGCCTGTGTGAGTTCGTGATCATGCTGTTCTCCATGCTGTCCATCGTGTGCTTCATGAACGCCTTCCCCCACCGCAAGCCGGTGAACTGGCCCATGCTGGTCATTATGTTCGTCATGATCGCCGCCGTTTTCGCGGCCGACGTGATTTACAACAACTGCATCATCCAGGCGGTCTTCTACGCGGAGAAGCCCATCGCGGTCAACGCCGGCACCGCCTACATCGCCTACGCCCAGCACAACATCCAGGTTCACGAGATCCTCCTGGGCATCTCCGTCGTCCTGGTGGTTCTCCTGCCTCTCTACGCCAAGCTGATCCGCATGATCAACACCAGCATCGAGGTGGAGGCCGGCAAGGAGATGGGCGCCATCGACATCTCCGGCGAGGACTGATATGGCTAAGGCTCCCAAGGGTGGGAAGAAAAAGAAAGCTTCAAAGTCCCCCGTAGAGGACTACTACAAGCTCAAGACCGAGGCGGTGGAGGATCTCGCCACCGCCGACGAGACCAACTCCCCGGAGGTCTCCAAGGCTGAGCTGGAGCGCTACGGGGGAGGCAAGGGCGGCTCCATTCCCAACGCCCTGAAGGTCTACTTCATCAAGTTCTGGTTCCCCGCGGCGGTGTGCTACTTCTTCCTCATCGGACTGGGGATGTTCGTCCCCAGCTTCCTGGATCTGATGTTCATCACCGTCATAGCCCTGGGCATTGTCACCGACATCCTCACCAACAACGCCCTGCGGTTTTTCGCCTCCACCCCGGGGGCGCACGACAGATACATGATGTTCCCCAAGAAGCGCTACATGACCTTCTTCTGGAATATTTTGTACGCGGCGGTTTTGATGGCCATGGTCATCGCGATCTACAACGTGCTGAACATCGCCGTCATCGCCATCTTCCATCTCCCCCAGAACTCCGTTCCCGTGGGGGTGGAACCGATCCTATTCGGTATCTTTTACGTCCTGTGCGACTCGCTTCTGATCTGGCTCAAGCACCTGGTCGCCAAGCGGTTCGCCCGGGCCAAAAACAAGAATGTGCAGGAGGGTTAAGTCATGTCCACACTGGAGCTGAAAAATGTAAATAAGATTTACCCGAATGGATTCCACGCGGTTCATGATTTCAACCTCACCATCGAGCAGGGCGAATTCATCGTCTTCGTCGGACCCTCCGGCTGCGGGAAGTCCACCACCCTGCGGATGATCGCCGGTCTGGAGGACATCTCCAGCGGGGATTTCACCATCAAGGGCAAGCGTGTCAACGAGCTTGGCCCTCGTGAGCGTGAGGTGGCCATGGTCTTCCAGAGCTACGCGCTCTACCCCAACATGACCGTGTACGACAACATCGCCTTCGGCCTCACCCTTCAGGGCGTGGACGACGACGTGATCGAGCAGCGGGTGCTGAACACCGCCAAGATCCTGGGCCTGACCGACTACCTGGATCGCTTCCCCCGGGCGCTGTCCGGCGGCCAGCGCCAGCGTGTGGCCATCGGCCGCTCCATCATCCGCAAGGTGGGCATTTTCCTCATGGATGAGCCTCTTTCCAACCTGGACGCCAAGCAGCGCGTGACCATGCGCGCCGAGATCGCCCAGATCCACCGGGAGACCGGCGCCACCACCATCTACGTCACCCACGACCAGACCGAGGCCATGACCCTGGCCGACCGCATCGTGGTGATGAAGGACGGCTACGTCCAGCAGGTGGGCACCCCCAAGGAGCTGTACTTCGACCCCGTGAACGTCTTCGTGGCCGGGTTCATCGGCGAGCCGCCCATGAACTTCGTCCGCGGCGACGTGAAGGGCGGCAAGTTCAACCTGGGCGACAACGTGCTGGACCTGGCTCCGGTGCTGGGCGATAAGCTGGCCCAGTATGAGGGCAAGCACATCGTCTTTGGCTTCCGGCCCGAGGCCATTGTCCTGGGCAACGTGGCGGACGCCTACCCGGTGAAGTGCAATGTGGAACTCACCGAGATGCTGGGCGACAACACCAACGTCTACATCGTCTCCGGCACGGAGCGGGCCATCCTCAAGGTGGATCCCCACGACACCCCCGCCCTGGACGCCGACATCACTTTCTCCATCCCGCACAAGGACGTCTATCTGTTCGACGCCGAGACGGAGATGGTCATTCGGTAAGCGGCATAAAGTCAAGCGTTTCTCTTAATCACCGCGGAAAGGCAGGCATAAAAACAGGAGGGGAATTTTTTAGTTCTTCTCCTGTTTTTTTGTATATTTGGACAGCTCTGGAGTTTGGAGGAACTCCGCCAAAGCGGTCCAAGGCACGACCCAGACCCTGGGGCGCATACCCCGCAATTCAGAAAGGTGGAAGAAGATCAAATGAAAAAGAGACTGTTATCTGCGTTGTTAGTGTTCGCGCTGTTGGCGACTTTTGTGCCCGGCGCGGCCTTCGCCGCTGGAGAGGCGTCTGCTGAACTCTCCGTAGTGGGCTACCGGGAGCGGAAGTCCACGTCCGAGGTCTATAACAATGAGTTGGATAACTGCATGTACGCGGTGCTCAAAGACGGCACCGCCGCGGACTACGACTTTACCTACCAGATCGGCGAGGACGCGGAACCCGCGTCGGTGGAGCTGGTGGCGCTGTCGGAAAAGGTTCTGGGCAACTACCCCAAGATGGTCGCCGTGGCGCGCTGGCAGGTTCCCGACAGCCAGCTGAAGGCCGGCGAGGTCACCATCAACGTCTACAAAAAGGGTGAGGCCGGGAGCGGTGAGTCTCTGGCGAGCAAGACCTTCCAGCTCTACGAGGTGGACTACCACGCCAACGGCAGCCTCCTGGAGAAGAAGTCCTACGCCGTGGCGGGGGAGTTTCTGTTCTACCTCAACACCCCCAACGACGCGGCCAGGGAGCAACTGCCCCCGGATTCCGCGGAGAACGTGAAGTTCCTGGGCTGGAGCGACCAGGAGGGCGGCACGTCCACGGTCACCGGCCTGAAGCGGCAGCCCGAGAGCGGCGGCAAGTACGACCTCTACGCCGTCTACGGCGAGGAGAAGATCTATGACGGCGAGGTCGTCGCGCCGGAGGCCAGTGACCTGACGGCCGAGGTGGGCTATGCCCCGGAGAACTACAAGTTTGCCTTCACCTATAAGAACATAGGCAACCAGCCCCTGACGGTGGAGAGGGCCTTCGGCAGCTTCACCGACTTCAACGTGACGTATAAGGACGTGGCCAAGAGCGCGGAAGAGGCCGAGGGCGGCGCCTACTGGATCAACGGCGACACGGCGATCCTGCTGCCCGTGGACAAGTCCTTCGCGCTGGACGTCACCCCCAAGGCGGGGCTGGGCATCGGCACGCACAGCGGCAACTTCTTCCTCCGCGCCGCCAACTCCAGCCATATGTTCCCCGGCCTGTTCAGCCTCACCGTGGAGCGGGCAAAGTTGACCATCACCCTGTCCGGTGAGGTGGAGAAGGAGTACGGCGCCACCCTCACCGAGGCGGAGCTGGCCAAGAAGGTCAACGCCAACGTGGCCTGGACCAACGCCGACCGGCACACCGACCCCGCCCCCACCCTGGAGCAGCTGGGGATCAAGCTGTCCAGCGCGGGCACCGCCGCCGGCGCCGATTTGACGGAGGTGTACCCCGTCACCCTCACGTCCGGCAGCAACCGGGCCGATTACGAGCTGACCGAGGTGGGCAGCGCCAGCGTGAAGGTGGTTCCGGCCACCCTGAGCGCCCAGAAGATCACGGCGGACGCGGTGAAGGTGGGCAAAGTCCTCACCGACGACATCCTCCACGGCGTCTTTGTCAACAGCAACAACAACCGGGAGGTGGCCGGTCACCTGGAGTGGGTCACCCCCGACCAGAAGTTTGACACCGAGGGCACCCAGCCGGCGGTGGCGTACAGGTTTGTCCCCGACGACACCACCCACTACAAGACCTTTGAGGGCACGGTGAGCGTGGAGGTCTCCGCCAAGTCGCCGTCCCTGCTGCTCACTGAAGCCGGCCAGAATATGAACCAGAACTTCAACGGCCGGACCCACCCCGTCAAGTTCATCTCCAACGCGGGCAGCCCTGGGACCATCACCGTCCAGTACCAGAAGCTGAACGCCGAGGGCGAGCCGGAGGGCGAACCCACCGTGGTGGCGCCCACCGACGCCGGCACCTATAAGGTCACCGCCACCATCGAGGAGACGGATGAATTCGCCACGGAGACCGAGGAGGTCACCCTGACCATCAACCCGGTGAAGGTGAACGTGAGGTTCACCGCCGACAGCAAGGTCTACGACGGCGAGACCGCCACCACCTTCACCGGCCAGATCATCGGCTGGGTCAAGTCCGGCGATAAGCTGAAGGTCACAGGCGAGGCCGCCTTTGTGGATCCCAACGTGGGCACCGACAAGAGCGTGAAGATCACCAACGTGGCGCTGGAGGCGGAGAAGGGCAACGTGGACAACTACGCCCTCTACGGCACGAGCACCACCTACAACGCCACCGCCAACGTCACCGCCAAGGAGGCCAAGGTCACGCTGAAGAGCGACATCACCAAGGCCTACGGCGACAGCGCCGGTTACTCCTTCACCGACGACGACATCGTGAGCGTGGAGGGTCTGGTGAAAGAGGAGACCAAGGCCGACCTGCACCTCTTCCTCACCAGCGCGGGCACCGAGGAGAGCGCCGAGGTGGGCAGCTATCCCATCACCGCCACCCAGCGCAGCGAGGCCAACAGCAACTACACCGCGACCCTGGTGGGCGAACCCAAGATGGAGGTCGTCAAGGCCGACGTCGTGGGCGTGGTGGACCCCGCCAGCGGCAAGATCGGCAACCTCCTGAGCAGCGTGGTGCCCAACGGCATCTTCGCCAACACCCTCAACCCCAACCTCACCGTGGCCGGTGACCTGAAGTGGACGGCGCCCAACACCAAGCTGGCGGGCGAGGACGGCCAGGAGGTGGAGTACGACTACACCTTCACCCCCACCGACTCCCACAACTACAACGGCGCCACCGGGACGGCCAAGGTCACCCTGAGCGAAAAGTCCGTGGGCGCTGTGACCATTACCGGCGACGACCAGGTCTACGACGGCACCCCCAAGGCGATCACCGTCACCGTCACCGGTGACGACGGCGAGGCCATCCCCTTCGACGTGGACTACCGGTTGAAGACCGCCGAGACGGACGCCCCGTACAGCGAGGACGCCCCCACCGACGCCGGCGTGTACGACGCGCTGATCACCGTGGAGGAGACGCCCAACTACGCCGCCCAGAACATCAGCTCCATCCTCTACATCCGCCAGGCGGAACCCACCCTGGAGGACAACCAGACCGTCTCCGTCCAGGAGGGCACGATGCTGGGCCAGGTGGAGCTGGGCTTTGAGGTCACCGGCGCCCAGGGCGAACCCCTGAGCGGCACCTTCGTCTGGGACGATGTGGGCAGCGACAGCCCCGACAGCGTCATGGCCGGCGACGGCATGACCTATGGCTACACCTTCTACCCTGGCAACACCAACTATAAGGAGATCCACCGCAGCGCCACCGTGGCCCACCGGGAGGATCCCCGGACGGTGAAGGCCGCCATCTACAACCTGCCCGACGGCCAGGACTACGAGGATTACGCCGTGATCGACCTGGAGGCCAGCGAGCTGGTCGCCGGTGAGACCGTCCAGTTCTTCTCCGACGCGGCCTGCACCGACGCGGTGAGCGACTCCCTCACCGTCACCGACGCCTCCAGCGTCACCGTCAGCTTTGACGCCGACGGCCTGAGCGACGCCGGCGGCACCGTCTACGCCAAGATCACCAACCGCGTCAAGCCGGTTCCCACCGCCATCGAGTACGCCCCGGAGCTGAACGCGGAGATCACTCTGGACAAGGACTTCCTGCTGGAGGGTGAGACCGCCACCGCCGCCGTGGCCGTCACTGAGGGCTACGAGCAGACCTCCGCCACCCTCCAGGTGGGCGACGCCACCTCCGAGGACCTCACCTGGACGGCTCAGACGGAGGGGAGCTACCAGCTCACCGTCACCGTCAAGGTCAAGCACCCCGATCCCAGCCAGAGCAGCGACATCACCTTCACCCAGGTCTTCAATGTCACCGTCATCGGTAAGCCCGACCTGACCAAGGAGGACACGGTGGCCGACGTGCAGGTGGACGAGAGCGTGAAGGAGGCCGTGGAGGCCGCCGTGGCCGGCACCGTCTTCACCAACGAGGCCGAGGGCGGCGTCTCCGCCCTGAGCGTGGCTCTGGGGAATGCCGCCACCGCCGCCGCCATCACCCCGGCGGACGCCAAGCGCGCCCTGGGCGAGGCCATGATCTCCACCGACGGCAAGACCGTCCGGGAGGTGGCCGTGGCCTATCTGGTGGTCACCGTGGACAAGGACGGGTACAGCGAGGGCTGCACCGTCTACACCCTGGACGTCACCCCCATGTACTACCTGGCCGCCACCATCGCCCCGGAGGGGACCGACATGGTCTTTGAGGGCGAGGGCCTCAACGCCGTGCGGCTCACCGAGCCGGCCGAGCTGGAGGCGGAAGGCGTTGTGGTCACCCTGGCGCTGCCCGCCGGCTTCGCCGCCGACGGCGATATCTGGGTGCGCCACGAGGGCGAGGACTGGACCCAGACCACCGTGGCGGACGGCGTCATCGTGGAGACCTTCCCCCACTTCTCCAAGGTGGAGATCGCCACCAAGGTCCCTGTGGAGAGCGTGAACATCGTTGACAAGCCCGAAGAGGACACCATGCTCGCGGGCGACACGTTCACCTTCACCGCCGAGGTGCTGCCCGGAGCCGCCGCGCTGAAGGGCACCTACTGGACCTCCAGCGACGCGGACGTGCTCACCATCGACACCGTCTCCGGCGAGGCCACCGCCAAAGGCCCTGGCACCGCCACCGTCACCGTCTACGCCGTCACGGAGGATACCTGGAACGTGGGCGATCCCATCCCGGAGGGCACCCTGTCCGCCGAGGTGGAGATCACCGTCAAGGTGGATAAGACCTCCCTGCAAAAGGCGGTGGCCGACGCCGACGCGCTGTGGCGCGACACCCTGCCCGCCGAGGACGGCAGCGAGGTCTCCACGGAGGTCTACTGGGCCACCCCGGACAACTGCGACGCCTTTGAAACGGCCATCGAGGCCGCCAAGGCGGTCCTGGACGATCCCGACGCCACCGTGGAGGAGGTCGCCGCGGCGCTGGAGGATATTCAGGACGCCACGGACACCTTCAACGGCCAGCGCGCCAAGGGCGCGTCCGAGGACGCCAAGATCCCCGTGACCAGCGTGGAGATCATGGCGAAGCCTGAAAACGACACCATGACCGTGGACGACACGTTTACCTTCACCGCCCAGGTCTTCCTCACCGGCGCGGAGTACGAGAGCCTCTACTGGGTCTCCGACGACACCGCCGTCCTCGCCGTGGAGCAGACCGGCGAGGCCACCGCCAAGGACACCGGCGTGGCCACCATCACCGTCTACGCCCTGGAGGCCGACACCGTGACCGCGGACACCAAGTTCGACACCGTGACCATCACCGTCAAGGCCAACACCGCCGCGCTGGAAGAGGCCATTCTGAAGGCCCAGGCCGAGGCCGCCAAGGCCGTGGACGCCACCGTGGCCGACGGCACCAAGGCCAAGGACGTGGAGGCCGGCAAGGTGGTCTACCCCGAGGGCGCTGTGAAGGCCCTGGACAAGGCCATTGAGGACGCCCTGGCCGCTCTGGCCAACGCCGAGAGCCAGGCCGCCGTGGATCAGGCCAAGGCCGCTCTGGAGGCCGCCGTGAAGGCGTTCCAGGACGCCGCCATCACCGGCACCAACGATGGGACCTCTGAGGAGCTGGACACCTTCGAGCTGGAGGCCGCCATCGCCGCCGCCCAGGCCGAGGCCGCCAAGGCCGCCGACGCCACCGTGGCCGACGGCACCGAGGCCAAGGACGTGGAGGCCGGCAAGGTGGTCTATCCTGAGGGCGCTGTGAAGGCCCTGAACAAGGCCGTTGAGGACGCCCAGGCCGCGCTGGCCAACGCCGAGAGCCAGGAGGAGCTGGACGCCGCCGTGGACGCTTTGGATGAGGCCCTGGAGACCTTCCTGGCCGCCGCCATCACCGGCGCCCAGACCACGGAACCCAGCACCGAGCCCTCTACCGAACCCTCTACCGAGCCCAGTACGGAACCCAGCACGGAGCCCAGCACGGAACCCTCCACCGAACCCAGCACGGAACCCTCTACGGAGCCTTCCACCGAACCCACCGTGGCCGTGGAGAGCGTCACCGTCGCCCCCGCCACCCTGAGCCTGAAGGTGGGTAAGACCGGCACCCTCACCGCCACCGTGAAGCCGGACGACGCCACCGAAAAGACCGTCACCTGGGCCACCAGCGACGAGAAGGTCGCCACCGTGGACGCCACCGGCAAGGTCACCGCCGTGGCCGTGGGCACCGCCACCATCACCGCCACCGCCGGCGGCAAGTCCGCCAGCGCCACCGTCACCGTCACCGCCTCCTCCGGCGGCGTCAGCGGCGGCAGCTCCGGCAGCGCCGCGGCCACCACCACCGTCAAGGTGGGCGCCGCCGCCCACGGCCGCCTGACCGTCTCCAACACCGCCGCCCAGGCCGGTCAGACCGTCACCATCACCCCCAAGGCCGATGAGGGCTACACCGTGGCCACCGTCACCGTCACCGACAAGAACGGCAACGCCGTCCCCGTCACCGCGGCCGCCAATGGCGCCTACACCTTCGTGATGCCCGCCGCCAACCTCCTGCCCGTCACCGTCAACGCCACCTTCAAGCTCGCCGGCGCCGCCGGGTTCACCGACGTGCCCGCCAACGCCTGGTATGCCGACGCGGTGGACTATGTGGCCAAGAACGCGCTGATGAACGGCACCTCCGAGACCACCTTCAGCCCCGACATGACCACCACCCGAGCCATGATCGTCACCATCCTCTACCGCCTGGAGGGCGCCCCCGCCGTCACCGCCACGACCAAGTTCCATGACGTGGCCGGCGGCGCCTGGTACACCGACGCGGTGGCCTGGGGCGAGGCCAACGGCGTTGTGAAGGGCTATGGCAACGGCAACTTCGGCCCGGAGGATATCATCACACGGGAGCAGATGGCTACCATCCTCCACCGCTACGCCCAGCTCAAGGGCTATGACGTGAGCGCGGGGGAGAACACCAACATCCTCAGCTACACCGACGCCGGTCAGATCGGCGAGTACGCCGTCCCGGCGATGCAGTGGGCCTGCGGCGCCGGGCTGATCCAGGGGACCTCCGCCTCTACCCTGAGTCCCTTGGGCAACGCCACCCGCGCCCAAGCCGCCGCCATCCTGGCCCGGTTCTGCCAGAACGTGGCGAAGTAAGCGAGTTCCAAGCGCAGTCCCACCAGAGGACGGGGTCTTTGACCCCGTCCTCTTTTTGCGCCGTTTTGTGCAGTTCCAACTCTCCCCACAAAGGGGGTAGAAAGTGGGAATTTTCTAAGATTTCACTGGACTTTCACCGGAGGATACGGTATACTTAGAATATGGACAAAAAGGATACATCGGACACTTTGAAAAGGAGGTCATTCCCATGATTCAGCTTGGTCTGCGGCTCCACGACGGGGAGAAGCTGCCCCTGGAGGAGCTGCTCCCCCTGGTGCGGCAAAAGGGCTTTACCTGCGTCCACATGGCCCTGGGCAAGTCCCTCAAGGACGTGCCCAACACCCCCTCCGCCCTGACTCCGGGCTACGCCGGCTACCTCCGGCGGATCTTCTGGGACAACGGCCTGGACATCGCCGTGCTGGGCAACTACCTGAACCTGGCCCATCCCGACCCCGCCGCCCTGGCGGGCATCCAGGAGAAGTACTACGCCCACATCCGCTTTGCCGCCCTGCTGGGCTGCGGCATGGTGGGCACCGAGACGGGCGCGCCCAACCCGGAGTACAAGTTCTGCCCCGAGTGCCGGAGCGACGCGGCCCTGTCCACCTTCATCCAGAACCTGAAGCCGGTGGTCCGCTGCGCGGAGAGCTACGGGGTGACGGTGGCCATCGAGCCGGTGGTCAAGCACATCGTCTGGAACCCCAAGCGCTGCCGCCAGGTGCTGGACGAGATCGGCAGCCACAACCTCCGGGTGCTCTTCGACCCGGTGAACCTGCTGAGCCTGGAGAACATGGACCGGGCGGACGAGGTGATCGCCGAGGCCATTGAGCTGCTGGGGCCGGACATCGCCATGCTCCACCTGAAGGACTACCTCCCCGAGGACGCCGGCGGCCAGCTCAAGAGCGTCGCCCCCGGCACCGGCGGGATGGACTACCGCCGGGTGATGGCCTTTGTGAAGGCGGAGAAGCCCTTCCTCTACGCCACCCTGGAGAACACCAGCCCGGACAACGCCCAGTCCTGCCGGGAGGCCATGCAGCGGCTCTACGACGAGGCGTGAGCGCCCCATGAACGACATCCTCTACGTGAGCGAACCCGCCGAGGAGCTGGACGCCGGGTTTCACAGCCACCCCCACTGGGAGGTGCTCTACTGCGCCGGGGGCGAGGGCGCCTACCAGGTGGACAACGGCCCCGCCCTCCCCTACCGCGCCGGGCAGGCGGTGGCCATCCCGCCGGAGACCGTCCACCGGGACGAGACCCGGGGCGCCACCGGCGTGCGCCTGGCCATGGAGACGCCGGCCTTCCCTTTCAAGACCCCCTTCCGGGTGGACGACGACCCCGACGGGCGCATGGGGGCGGCCTTCACCCAGGCGGAGCACTACTACCGCACCGAGCTGAAGGGCCGGGAGCTGATCCTGGGCGCCCTGGGGGAGCTGATCGGCAGCTATATGCTGGTCTTCCGGGACAACCGGGAGTTCTCCAGCGTGGTGGAGCACATCCGCTCCAGCATCCTCCACAACTTCTCCAGCCCCGCCTTTGAGCTGGATCAGGTCATTCGGCAGATGCCCTTTAACTACGACTACCTGCGCAAGCTCTTTCAGAAGGAGATGGGCCTCACCCCCCTGAAGTACATGATCGATCTTCGCATGAAGAAGGCCAAGGGGATGCTGGCCGCCGCCTGGACCCGGGAGTACTCGGTGGCGGAGGTGGCGGAAAACTGCGGGTTTTCCGACGCGCTCTACTTCTCCCGGGTGTTCAAAAAGTACTACGGCTGCTCCCCCTCAGAGTTCGTCAAGCGGCGGCGGGAGGGGGGCTGACCGCCCGACATCCGCAAAGTTAATAACGAGTGCCGTTTTTGACATAGGCTTATACATATTAATAAACTATAATTAGTTTTAGCTGTGAAAATATGTTCAAATGCCACAATCTTACCCATTGTGGCAACGGTAACCAAAAAGGAGGAGAGTCTATATGAGCATGGATATTCGCTATTCCACCGGCCCGGAGGACGTGAAACGGTACACCACGGAGGAACTTCGCAAGGAATTCCTCATCCAGGACCTCTACCAGCCCGACCAGGTGGTGGCGGTGTACTCCCACGTGGACCGCATGGTCACCATGGGCTGCATGCCGGTGAAGGAGTCCGTGTCCATCGACAAGGGGATGGACGTGTGGCACACCTTCGGCGTGGACTACCTGCTGGAGCGCCGGGAGATCGGCATCTTCAACATCGGCGGCGACGGCTCCATCACCGTGGACGGCACCGTCTACGAGCTGGGCTACAAGGACTGCCTGTACATCACCAAGGGCGCCAAGGAGGTCTTCTTCAAGAGCGCGGACCCCGCCAACCCCGCCAAGTTCTACATGGTCTCCGCCCCCGCCCACTGCTCCTACGAGACGCGGCTCATCAAGATCGCCGACGCCGCCAAGCGCCCCCTGGGCGCCATGGAGACGGCCAACAAGCGCACCATCAACCAGTTCATCCACCCCGACGTGCTCAAGACCTGCCAGCTCTCCATGGGCATGACGGTGCTGGAGCCGGGCAGCGTGTGGAACACCATGCCCGCCCACACCCATGAGCGGCGCATGGAGGTCTATATGTACTTCGAGATCCCGGAGAACAACGTGGTCTTCCACATGATGGGCCAGGGCCAGGAGACCCGGCACATCGTCATGCAGAACGGGCAGGCGGTCATCAGCCCCTCCTGGTCCATCCACGCCGGGGCCGGCACCAGCAACTACACCTTCATCTGGGCCATGGGCGGCGAGAACCAGGCGTTCGACGACATGGACGAGATCCCCACCACCCAGCTGCGCTGAGCCGACCCCTTTTACGCGGGGAATTCACCTAACACAAGGGGGCGATGTGATATGAAGTTTCACCTCTTGACCGTTACCTCCGTATCCGCCTGCTTTGAGCTGGAAAACCAGGCGCCCTACTACGCGCCGGAACCCTTTGACGTGACCCTGGACGGCGAGGCCGCCATCCAGGGGTCGCGCACCAACGTCTTCTCCCTCTTCCACCTCACCCCGGACAGGGAGTACCAGGTGGCCGTAGGGGAGGACAAGCTGACCTTCCGTACCCTCCCCGAGAGCGCCTGCCTGGTGGTCACCGACTTCGGCGCCAAGGGCGACGGCGTCACCGACGACACCGCCGCCATCCAGAACGCCATCAACGTCTGCCCCTCCGGCGGACGGGTGCTGGTGCCCCGGGGGACCTACCTCATCCGCCCCCTGGTGCTGAAGTCCGACCTCACCCTGGACCTGGACGAGGGTTCGGTGCTCCTGGCCGACCCGGAGGAGGAGCACTATCCCCTTCTCCCCGGCGAGCCGGAGGACGGGGTCACCGGGGAGAACATCCAGGTGAACACCTGGGAGGGCAGCCCCGCCCTGGGCCGCCAGAGCATCCTGTCGGCCTACTACGCCCAGCACGTGAACGTGATTGGCCGGGGCGTGATCGACGGCAACGCCACCTTCGAGACCTGGTGGAAGGACGTGAAGGCCCGGACCATCGCCCGGCCCAAGCTGGTCTTCTTCAACCACTGTGAGCACGTCACCTTCCACGGCGTCCTGGGGCGCAACTCCCCGGCCTGGAACTTCCACCCCTTCTTCTGCAAGGACGTGGGCTTCTACGACATCGCCGTGGAGGCCCCCGCCAACTCCCACAACACCGACGGCACCGACCCGGAGAGCTGCGACGATGTGCGCTACCTGGGCGTGCGCTTCTCCGTGGGGGACGATGCCATCGCCATCAAGTCGGGCAAGATGTACATGGGCATGAAGTACAAGACCCCCGCCACCCGCCACGTCATCCGCAACTGCCTCATGGAGCGTGCCCACGGGGCCTTGACCCTGGGCAGCGAGATCTCCGGCGGCATCCAGGACCTGAGCGTGAGCCAGTGCCTTTTCTCCCACACCGACCGGGGCCTTCGCATCAAGACCCGCCGGGGCCGGGGGGAGCAGTGCGTGGTGGACGGGGTGGAGTTCTCCAACATCCTCATGGACAACGTCATGTGCCCCATCGTCATCAATATGTACTACTTCTGCGACCCGGACGGGAAGACGGAGTACGTCTGGAGCAAGGAGACCCTGCCGGTGGACGAGCGCACCCCCCACATGGGTTCCTTCACCTTCCGGGACATGACCTGCGCCGACTGCGAGTGGGCCGCCGCCTACTGCTACGGCCTGCCGGAGATGCCCATCGACAGCGTGACCATCGAGAACGTCACCTTCACCTTCAAGGAGGACGCCGCCGCCGGCAAGCCGGCCATGATGAGCTACATCGAGGACGTCTCCAAGCTGGGGCTGTATTTCAACTGCGTGAAGAAGGTATCGCTGAAAAACGTCACCCTCACCGGCCAGGACGGCCAGCGGGTGGTGGCCGAAAATGTGGAGGAGGTGGAGGACCGATGAACCTCATCGAACAGTACGTCCAGCAGATCCTGGAGGGATCCACCCCGGATAAGCCCCTGTGGAACATCGAGAAGATCGGCCAGGGGAAGATCAACGGCTGGAACTACATAGACGGGTGCATGATGATCGCCCTGCTCAATCTCCACGAGATCACGGGGAGCAAAGTCTACTTCGACTTCGCCGAGCAGTTCTTGGACTACTACGTCCTGGAGGACGGCTCCATGCGGGGCTACAAGGAAGAGGACTACAACCTGGACAACCTCTGCGAGGGCCGGCCCCTCTTCGACGTGTACGCCGCCACCGGCAAGGAGAAGTACCGCAAGGCCATCGAGACCCTCTACGGCCAGATCCTCCGCCAGCCCCGCACCCAGGAGGGCAACTTCTGGCACAAGGCCATCTACCCCCAGCAGGTCTGGCTGGACGGCCTCTACATGGCCCAGGTGTTCTACACCAAGTACACCACCCAGTTTGAGGACTGCGCCCACTACCCGGACATTCTTGGCCAGTTCCGTACCGTCCGGGCCAAGATGTACGACCCCGCCACCGGCCTCTACCGCCACGGCTGGGACTCCAGCGGTAAGGCCTTCTGGTGCGAGCCGGACGGCCGGAGCAAAAACCCCTGGCTGCGCTCTCTGGGCTGGTTCTCCGCCGCCCTTATCGACGTGACCAGCCAGCTTGCCCCCGGCCACGAGGAGATGGTCGGCGAGCTGACCGGCATCGCCCGGGAGCTGGCCGCCAGCTTGTCCAAGTACGTGGACGAGAAGGTGGGGATGCTCTGGCAGGTGCCCGACCAGCCCGGCCGGGAGGGGAACTACCCGGAGACCTCCGGCTCGGCTATGGCGGCGTACTTCTTCCTCAAGGGCGCCCGCACCGGTATCCTGGACGCCTCCTACGCCCCCGTGGGGGCGGACATCTTCCGCAACATCTGCAAGACCTACCTCACCGAGGTGGACGGCAAGCTGAACCTGGGCGGCATCTGCCTGGTGGCCGGCCTCGGCCCGGAGAACAACCGCCGCCGGGACGGGACGTACGAGTACTACATCTCCGAGCCGGTGGTGGAGAACGACGCCAAGGGCCTGGCGCCCTTCCTCATGTGCTATACCGAGCTTCTCCGCTCCGGGCAGGACCTGAGCTTTTTGGACCGCTGAACCAAATGTAGGGAACGTCAAACATTTTAGTTATTAGAAAGGAGTTCGATCATCATGGTAAACGACAAGGACTTCCGTCTGGACGGGAAAGTGGCGCTGGTCACCGGCGCCAGCTACGGCATCGGCTTCGCCATCGCCTCCGCCTACGCCAACATGGGCGCCACCATCGTCTTCAACGACATCAAGCAGGAGCTGGTGGACAAGGGCCTGGCCTCCTACAAGGAGCTGGGCATTGAGGCCCACGGCTACGTCTGCGACGTGACCAACGAGGAGGCCGTGCAGGCCATGGTAGCCCAGATCGAGAAGGAGGTCGGCGTCATCGACATCCTGGTGAACAACGCCGGCATCATCAAGCGCATCCCCATGCTGGAGATGACCCCTGAGCAGTTCCGTCAGGTCATCGACATCGACCTCAACGGCCCCTTCATCGTCTCCAAGGCCGTCCTGCCCTCCATGATCAAGAAGGGCCACGGCAAGATCATCAACATCTGCTCCATGATGAGCGAGCTGGGCCGGGAGACCGTCTCCGCCTACGCCGCCGCCAAGGGCGGTCTGAAGATGCTCACCCGGAACATCTGCGCCGAGTACGGCGCGGCCAACATCCAGTGCAACGGCATCGGCCCCGGCTACATCGCCACCCCCCAGACCGCGCCCCTCCGGGAGCGTCAGCCCGACGGCTCCCGTCACCCCTTCGACGAGTTCATCTGCTCCCGCACCCCCGCCGGCCGCTGGCTGGAGGCGGAGGAGCTGACCGGCCCCGCCGTCTTCCTGGCCTCCGACGCCTCCAACGCCGTCAACGGCCACATCCTCTATGTGGACGGCGGCATCCTGGCCTACATCGGCAAGCAGCCCTAAGGGCGGCGCGCGGGGAAAATATTTCACTGTCAGGAGGAGACGCGTCCTATGGAAAAGCTGAATTACGCCGTCCTGAAGGCCTCCGGCTATCAGGGCTACATTCTGGAAAAAGCGCCGGAGAAGGTACTCCAGTTCGGGGAGGGCAACTTCCTCCGGGCTTTCGTGAACTACTGGTTCGACGTGTCCAACGAGAAGGCCGGTTGGAACGGCAAGTGCGTGCTGGTGCAGCCCATCGCCCCGGGTCTGGCCAAGCTCATCAACGACCAGGAGGGGCTCTACACCCTCTACCTCCGGGGTCGGGAGAACGGCGAGAAGGTGGACCGCAAGCGGGTCATCTCCTCCGTCTCCCGCTGCCTCAACCCCTATGAAAAGGCCGACTTTGACGCCATGATGGAGGTGGCGGTGTCCGACGACCTGGAGTACGTGGTCTCCAACACCACCGAGGCCGGCATCGTCTACGACCCCGCCTGCCAGCTCTCCGACGAGCCTGCCGCCTCCTTCCCCGGCAAGCTCACCCAGGTGCTGTACAAGCGCTGGAAGGCCGGGAAGCCCGGCCTTGTGATCCTCTCCTGCGAGCTGATCGACAACAACGGCAAGGAACTGCTCAAGTGCGTCAACCAGTACATCGACCAGTGGAAGCTGGAAGAGGGCTTCAAGGGCTATGTGAACAACGACTGCACCTTCTGCTCCACCCTGGTGGACCGCATCGTCCCCGGCCGCATCCGCGACCCGGAGGAGGTGGCCCGGCTGGAGGCGGAGAACGGCTACCACGACGAACTCATCGACGTGGGCGAGGTCTTCGGCGTGTGGAACATCGAAGGCCCCGACTGGCTGGAGGCCAAGCTGCCCTTCAAGGCCGCCGGGGTGAACTGCCCCGTGGTGCCCGACGTGACCCCCTACAAAAAGCGCAAGGTGCGCATCCTCAACGGCGCCCACACCGGCTTTGTCCTGGGCGCCTACCTGGCCGGGTTTGACATCGTCCGGGACTGCATGGAGGACGACACCGTCCGGGGCTTTATGAACAAGATGCTCCACGAGGAGATCATCCCCACCCTGCCCCTGGACAAGAAGGACCTGGAGGAGTTCGCCTCCGCCGTCCAGGACCGGTTCAACAACCCCTTCGTGAACCACGAGCTGATGAGCATCTCCCTGAACTCCACCTCCAAGTGGCGCGCCCGGAATATGCCCTCCTTCCTGGAGTACGTGGAGGCCAAGGGCGCCCTGCCCGCCTGCCTCACCATGTCCTTCGCCGCCTACATCGCCTTCTTCTCCAACGACATTCAGGAGCGCACCGACAAGGGCCTGGTGTGCAAGCGGCCCAAGGGCGACACCTACACCTGCTCCGACGACGGCTGGGCGCTGGACTTCTACTACGCCCACAAGGACGACAGCGTTGCCGACCTGGTCCATGCGGTGATGACCAACGAGCAGATGTGGGGTCGGGATCTGACCCAGGTGCCCGGCTTCGAGGCCGCCGTGGTGAAGGGCCTGACCCTCATCCGGGAGCAGGGAGCCAAGGCCGCCTACGCGTCCTGCCTGTAAATCGCCCCCATCCCAATCAAAGGAGGAGGTTCCAATGCCCGATTTCATTCAGATCCACCCCAGCGATAACGTGGCCGTGGCCCTGCGCCCCATCCCCAAGGGGACGGAGTTCCAGGGCGTGGCCGCCAATATGGACATCCCCCAGGGCCACAAGATGGCCCTGCGGGGGGTGGCGGAGGGCGAGAACGTGGTGAAGTACGGCTTCGCCATCGGCCACGCCACCGCCGCCATCGCCCCCGGCGACTGGGTACACACCCACAACATGGCCACCAATCTGGAGGGGGAGATGGAGTACGCCTACCACCCCAAGGCCGTGCCGGTGAAGCCCATCCCCGCCGGGACCTTCCAGGGCTACCGCCGGAAGGACGGCCGGGCCGCCACCCGCAACGAGATCTGGATCATCCCCACCGTGGGCTGCGTCAACGACGTGGCCAAGGCCCTGGTGCGGGACAACCAGGACCTGGTGCAGGGTTCCATCGACGGACTGTACACCTTCACCCACCCCTTCGGCTGCTCCCAGACCGGGGAGGATCACGCCCAGACCCGGAAGCTGCTGGCCGCCCTCACCCGCCACCCCAACGCCGGGGCGGTGCTGGTGCTCAGCCTGGGGTGCGAGAACCTGACCCACGAGCAGTTTTTGGCCGAGCTGGGGGACTTCGACCCGGAGCGGGTGCAGTTCCTCACCTGCCAGGATGTGCCCGATGAACTGGTGGCCGGCCGGGAGGCGCTGGAGAAGTGCGCCGCCTTCGCCGGGCAGTTTAAGCGCGAACCCATCCCCGCCAGCGAGCTGGTGGTGGGCATGAAGTGCGGTGGCTCCGACGGCCTGAGCGGCATCACCGCCAACCCCACCGTGGGCCGGTTCTCCGACCTGCTGGTGGCCATGGGCGGCTCCACCGTCCTCACCGAGGTGCCGGAGATGTTTGGCGCGGAGGGCTTCCTCATGGATCGCTGTATCAGCGAGGAGGTCTTCCAGAAGGCCGTCTCCATGATCAACGGCTTCAAGGCCTACTTCATCCGCCACAACGAGGTGGTCTACGACAACCCCAGCCCCGGCAACAAGCAGGGGGGCATCACCACCCTGGAGGACAAGTCCTGCGGCTGCGTCCAGAAGGGCGGCTCCGCCCCCATCATGGACGTGATCGGCTACGGCGAGCAGGTGACCACCAAGGGCCTGAATATGCTCTACGGCCCTGGTAACGACCTGGTCTCCGCTACCGCCCTCACCGCCGCGGGCGCCCACGTCATCCTCTTCACCACCGGCCGGGGCACCCCCTTCGGCGCCCCCGCCCCCACTATGAAGATCGCCACCAACACCCCCCTGGCCACCAAAAAGACCACCTGGATCGACTTCAACGCCGGGGTGGTGGCCGACGGGGCCAAGACCCTGGACGAAGCCGCCCAGGATCTGATGGCCCTGGTGCTGGAGGTCTGCTCGGGCAAGAAGACCCGTGCGGAGGAGAAGGGCTTCCGGGAGATCTCCATCTTCAAGGACGGCGTGGTGCTGTAACAACACAGGCTAAAAAGGCAACAAAAATCAACATATAGGGAGGAAACCAGCATGAATGAAATTCTCAAGCGCATCTCCGAGATCGGCATCATCCCCGTCATCGCCTTCAACAGCGTGGAGGAGGCGGTGCCCCTGTGTAAGGCCCTGGTGGCCGGCGGCCTGCCCGCCGCCGAGGTGACCTTCCGCACCGCCTGCGCCGAGGAGTGCATCAAGATCATCAACAAGGAAGTGCCCGA
>CANRLZ010000014.1 GCA_947631595.1 uncultured Oscillospiraceae bacterium | reverse complement strand
TTCCGGGAGTTCGTGGCCGCGGCGAAGCGCACCCAGGCGGAGGACTGACCGCGAGGCAGGGCGAAAACGCCCTGCCTCAGCTTGTCAAAAAAGCCTCGCAGAGTTTCGCGCCGCTAGGCGCGAAAGACTCATAGGAAATTTTTTCCGGCGGCGTGTACGTCGGAAAAAATACATCTCGGCCCGCAAACGTGCGAGTCGGCCGCCCTCGCGGCGGCCGGGGAGTGCGCTGCAGCGGGCCGCAAAAAATGTCAAAGAAGCGGTCTGACCGCTTCTTTGACAGTCTCAGGCAGGGCGAAAACGCCCTGCTTTTTTTTACTTCCGGCGGGAAAAGGCTTGCATTTCCCGCCGGGGTTTTGTAGAATGGACGTGTGAAAAAGAAGGAGGGGGCTTTATGAGACAGTTTGAGACAAAAGTTCAGGAGCTGAAGCACAGCGTCCTGCGGGAGACGGCCAAGCTGGCCTGGGACAACAAGCTCACCAGCGGCGTGCTGGACATCCCGGAGAAGATCATCCCCGGCCCGGAACCCAGCACCCGCTGCTGTATCTACAAGGAGCGGGCTATCATCGGCCAGCGGGTCAAGCTGGCCATGGGGGGCGACCACTCCAACCCCAACATCGTGGAGGTCCTGGACGTGGCCTGCGACGAGTGCCCGGTCACCGAGATCTCCGTTGGCCCCGCCTGCCGCGGGTGCCTGGCCACCCGCTGCGTCCACGCCTGCCCCAAGGAGGCCATCACCATCCAGAACCACAAGGCCACCATCGACCACAGCAAGTGCATCCTCTGCGGCCGGTGCGTGGAGGCCTGCCCCTACGGCGCCATTGAAAAGCACCAGCGGCCCTGCGAGAAGGGCTGCCCCGCCCAGGCGCTGTCCATGGGCGAGGATAAGAAGGCCTCCATCGACTTCAACAAGTGCATCACCTGCGGCATCTGTACCTATCAGTGCCCCTTTGGGGCCATCATGGACAAGTCCAACATCCTCAAGGTCATCGACATGCTCAAGGCCGGGAAGAAGTGGGGCTTTGTGAACTACGCCGTCCTCGCCCCCGCCGTGGCCGGGCAGTTTGCCCCCGCCCAGCTGGGCCAGGTGGTGGCCGGGCTGAAGGCCCTGGGCTTTGACAAAGTAAGCGAGGTGGCCTACGGCGCCGACCTGGTGGCCGCCAACGAGAGCAAGGAGCTGGAGGAGAAGGGGATGCTGGCCTCCTCCTGTTGCCCCGCCTTCGTGAGCTATGTGGAAAAGAATTTCCCGGAGCTTGCCGAGAAGATGGTGAGCAAGACCCCCTCCCCCATGGTCATGTTGGGCCGCCACATCAAGGAGACCGAGCCGGAGGCCAAGGTGGTCTTCATCGGCCCCTGCGTGGCCAAGAAGCGGGAGTTCAAGCTGGGCAAGACCATGGCCGCCATCGACTGCGCCATCACCTTCGAGGAGCTGTCCGCCCTCTTTGACGCCCGGGGTATCGACGTGGAGCACCTGGAGCCGGAAGAGCTGGAGGACGCCTCCGGCTACGGCCGGGGCTTCGCCGCCAGCGGCGGCGTGGCTGGGGCGGTGGCCCAGGCGCTGAAGGAGCGGGGTTCCACCTTTGAAGTGAAGGCGGTGAAGTGCAGCGGCATCGCCGAGTGCAAGGTCGCCCTGCTGAAGGCCTCCAAGGGGATGTTGGACGGCAACTTCATCGAGGGCATGGCCTGCGTGGGCGGCTGCATCCAGGGGCCATCCAACCTCATCCGCGCCCCCAAGAACAAGCAGGAGCTGGACAAGCACATCCAGTCCGCCCAAAAGCCCACCGTCCACGACGACCCCCCCAAGGCGGAGAAAAAGGAGTCCAAGGCAACGAAAAAGGAACCCGCCCAGGCGGCGAAAAAGTAAAAAGGAAACCACCAAAAAACGGACGGCCCGACGGGCCGTCCGTTTCTTTGCCGTCTGTTATCCACGCCGCTCCAGCTCGTAGGCGATGAACTGCCGGGCGATGCGGGGGGTGCGTCCCGGATGGCGCAGTTCCCACTGTTCCGCCCGCTTCAGCAGCGTCTCCTGATCCATCTCCAGGCCGTAGACCTTGGCCAGGTCGGCCACCATCTGCCAGAACTCCCGGGGGGTGAGGGCGAAGTAGGCGATGCGGACGCCGAACCGCTCCACCAGGGAGGTCTTCTCCGCGATGGTCTCGTTGATGTCCATCTCGTCCCCCCGGCGGTCGGAGAAGTTCTGCTTCACCAGGTTTCGGCGGTTGGAGGTGGCGTAGACCACCACGTTTTCCCGCTGCTTCTCCAAAGAACCCTCCAGGATGGTCTTGAGCTGGGAGTAGGCTTTGTCGTCGGTGTCAAAGGCCAGGTCGTCGATGAAGAGGACGAACTTCTGGCACCGCCCCTCCAGCAGCCGGACAAGCCTTGGGATGTCCTCCAGGTGATCCTTGTCCATCTCGATGATGCGCAGCTTCTCCAAGCCCTCCTGGGTGAGCAGGCTCTTCACCGTGGCGGACTTGCCGGTGCCGGAGTCGCCGTAGAGGAGGACGTGGTTGACCCGTTTGCCCTCCACCAGGGCCAGGGCGTTGTCCCGCACCTGTTGGCGCTGCTCGGCGTAGCCCCACAGCTCCCAGGGCTGGGGGCTGTCCGGCTGGGCGATGCCGATGAGCTGTCCGCCGCTCCAGCGGAAGGCCCGGTATCGGGCGAAGAGGCCGCAGCCCTGGGCGCGGTAGAATTCGTCCAGCTTGTCAAAGTCGAACTCCGCCCCGGCGCTCCACCGGGGCAGCCGCGCCACGGCGGCCTGGAACGCCGGCCCCAGGAGGCCTTGCATGACCTCCGCCAGCCGGTCGGGATCCACGCTGGCCGCCTCGATGAGCGTCTCCACATCCCGCCGGGCGGCGTTTTCCAGCGCGGCGTCCCGGCCGCCCCGCTCCACCAGCAGGGGATAGGGGCTGTCGGTGAAGCGCAGGGCGTCCCAGAGCCAGTCGCCCAGCCCCAGGAACCCCGCCTCCTTCAAGGCGAAGAAGAACCGGGCGTAGTCCCCCAGCGCCTCCTCGCCCCGACCGGCGTCCAGGGCGTCCAGCAGCGCCGAAAACCGCTGGAGTACCGGGTGCTCCAGCAGATTTCGGTAGGCGGATATCCCCAGGAGCGCCCCGCGCAGTTCGGATAATTCCATCTCAGCCCTTCAGGGCGTCGGCCCAGTTCTGGATGGCGGCGATCTTCTCCTGGCACTTGGCGATGCTCTCCCCCTGGGTGAGGATGTAGACCTTCACCTTGGGTTCGGTGCCGGAGGGGCGGACGATGACGCTGGTGCCGTCGGCCAGCTCGTAGCGCAGGACGTTGGAGCCGGACAGCTCCATCTTGGAGTCCTTGCCGCACTCTACGCAGTGGACGGAGCCGTCCTTGTAGTCCTTCTGCTCCTTGACGGCCATGCCGCCCACCTCCGTGGGAGGCTGCTGGCGCAGGTCGGCCATGAGCTTGGCCATCTTCTGGAGGCCGTCCAGGCCGGGCATCACCAGGTTCAGGGTCTTCTCCTGGTAGACGCCGTACTTGTCGTAGAGTTCCATGAGCGCGTCGTAGAGGGTCATGCCCCGGTCGTAGTACCAGGCGGCCATCTCGGTGGCCACCAGGGAGGCGGTGACGGCGTCCTTGTCCCGGACGAAGTCGCCCAGCATGTAGCCGTAGCTCTCCTCGAAGGAGAAGATGACGCTGCCCTCGCCGGTGGACTCCAGCTTGTCCTTCTTCTCGGCCAGGAACTTGAAGCCGGTGAAGGTGTCGTAGCACTGCAGGCCGTTCACCTCCGCGATCTTCCGGGCCATCTCGGTGCTGACAATGGTTTTCAGGGCCACGGCGTTGGCGGGCAGGGTGCCCATGCGCTTTTTGGCGCCGATGACGTAGTCCAGCATGAGAACACCGGTCTGGTTGCCGGTGAGGACGACGAAGTTGCCGTCCTTGCCCCGAACCATCAGGCCGATGCGGTCGGCGTCCGGGTCGGAACCCAGGATGAAGTCCGCGCCCTCCTGGTTGGCCAGCTTGACGGCCAGCTCAAAGCCCTCGGGGTTCTCCGGGTTGGGGGAGACCACGGTGGGGAAGTTGCCGTCCAGGACCATCTGCTCGGGCACGGGGATGCAGTGCTTGATGCCCAGGCGCTTCAGGGCCTCGGGGATGAGCTTGTGGCCGGTGCCGTGGAAGGGGGTGTAGACCATCTTGAAGCGGTCGGCCACCTTGGCCACCACCGCCTTGTCGGTGGCCTGCTCCATGACCTTGGCCAGGAACTTCTCGTCCGTCTCCTCGCCCATGATGGTCACAAGCCCGGCCTTGACGGCCTCCTGGTAGTCCATGCGCTTGATGGAGGTGAACAGGTCCAGCTCGCCCATCTTCTTGGCAATGGCGTCGGCGTGGTGGGGGGGCAGCTGGGCGCCGTCCTGCCAGTAGACCTTGTAGCCGTTGTACTCCTTGGGGTTGTGGCTGGCGGTGACGTTCACCCCGGCGATGCAGCCGTACTCCCGGATGGCGAAGGAGACCTCCGGGGTGGGGCGCAGAGCGTCGAAGATGCGGGTGGGGATGCCGTTGCCGGCCATGACGGCGCAGACCTCCTCGGCGAAGGCGCGGCCCTGGTTGCGGCAGTCGTGGCAGACGGCCACGCCCCGGCGCACCGCCTCCGGCCCCTCGGCCAGGATGACCTCGGCGAAGGCCTGGGTGGCGTGGCGGACCACGTGGATGTTCATGTGGTGCAGGCCCACGCACATGGTACCCCGCAGACCGGCGGTGCCAAAGTCCAGGGGGGCGAAGAAGCGGCTCTCGATCTCCTTCTCATCCCCGGCGATGGACTTCAGCTCGGCCTTTTCGGCCTCGGACAGGGCGGGGGAGTTGAGCCACTGCTCATAAGTATCACGGTAAGACATAGGAAATGACCTCCGTTTCATAATATGGTAGGGTAATTCTACCATAAAAACGGAGGTCATTCAAGAGTTTGTTTGGATATTCTACATAAATTTTACTTGTGGTACGGGCTGCCCCGGAGGATCTGAAAGGCCCGGTAGAGCTGCTCCAGGACCATCACCCGGGCCAGGTGGTGGGGGAAGGTCATAGGGGACATGGACAGCCGCTCGTCCGCCTCCGCCTTCAGCGCCTCGTCCAGCCCGAAGCTGCCGCCCAGGAGGAACACCACGCCTTTGGCGGCGCTGTCGCCGCCCCAGGCGCCGCCCCGCAGCGTGTCCGCCAGCGCCTCGCTGGAGCGGAGCACCCCCTCGACGCACATGGCCACCACATGGGACCGGGGCGGGATCTTCGCCCGGATGGCCTCCGCCTCCTTGCGCAGGGCGTTCTGGATCAGGGCGGGGGAGGGGTCGGCGGGCAGCCGCTCCTCGGATAGCTCCACGATCTGGAGCTTGCAGAAGGAACTCAGGCGCTTGACGTACTCCCCCTGGGCCTCCGCCCAGAACCGCTCCTTGAGCTTGCCCACGCAGATGACGGTGACGTTCATGTCTTCACACCTCCAGCCGCAGCCCGTCGCTGAACACCGGGGCGACCTCCACCCGGGTGTCAAAGCCCGCCAGGGCCATCTCCGCCGCCGCCCTGGCCAGGGCGGGGGAGTTGTTCTCCTGGGACAGATGGGCCAGCACTACCGTGTGGGCGCCCCCCTGGGCGGCCAGGGCGCACAGGGCCGCTCCGTCCTCGTTGCACAGATGCCCCTCCGGCCCGGCGATCCGCCGCTGGAGGGGGTAGGGGTAGGGGCCGCCGCGCAGGCAGTCCAGGTCGTGGTTGCTCTCGATGACCGCCAGGGCGCAGCCGGTCACCCCCGCCTCCACCTGGGGGGTGACCACCCCCAGGTCGGTGACGATGCAGGCGCTCTTGCCGTCCGGGGCGGTGAAGCGGTAGCCCACCGAGCCGGGGGCGTCGTGGCGGGTGGGGATGGGGAGGACGGTGAGCTGCCCCAGGGTAAAGGCCTCTCCGGCCCGGAAGGTATGTAGCCGGTCGCCCAGCCCGGACAGCTCCATATCCCGCCGGTCCAGGATGGCCTGGGCGGCGGGGGCGGTGGCGTAGAGGGGGAAGCCGGTGTTGCGGCACAGCACCTCCAGCCCGGCGATGTGATCCCGGTGGGGGTGTGTGATGAGGGCGGCGGCGACGGCCTGGGCGCTGAGGTTCCAATGGGCCAGGCACGCGCCGATGCGCCGGCAGGAGATGCCCGCGTCCACCAGAATGTGGGTGTCCCCCTGGGAGACTAGGGCGCAGTTCCCGGTGGAGCCGCTGGCGAAGATGGTGAGGTACACGGCGGACACGCCCCCTTTCCCGGAGTCAAAAAGAAGCGGCGGACAGAGCCGTCGCTTCCAGAAGTTGCGCGCGCGTTTCGCGGAGCGGAACTCAGCCCACGCTGGACTGTTCTTCCTCCTCCTCGTCGGGGGTGACCACGACCTTGATGTCCGCCCCCACGCCGGTGAGCTTGCGGACGATGTCCTCATAGCCCCGCTCGATGTGGTAGATGGAGTCGATCTCGGTGACCCCGTGGGCGGCCAGACCGGCGATCACCATCGCCGCCCCGGCCCGGAGGTCGCAGGCGCGCACCGGCGCGCCGGTGAGCTGCTTGACCCCCTCGATCACCGCCACCTTGCCGTCCACCTGGATCTGGGCGCCCAGGCGGCGGAATTCGTCCACGTAGCGGTAGCGGTTGTCCCAGATGCCCTCGGTGAGGACGCTGGTGCCCTGGGCCAGACACAGGCAGGCGGCGATCTGGGGCTGCATATCCGTGGGGAAGCCGGGGTAGGGCATGGTCTTCACGTTGGCGCGCTGGAGGGGGCCGTCCCGGCGAACCAGGAGGGAGTCGTCCTCCTCGATGACGGTGACGCCCATCTCCTGGAGCTTGGCGGTGATGCACTCCAGGTGCTTGGGGATGACGTTGCGGATATGCACCTCTCCGCCGGCGGCGGCCACGGCGGCCATGTACGTGCCGGCCTCGATCTGGTCGGGGATGATGGAGTAGGTGCCGCCGGCCAGGCGCTTGGCGCCCCGGATCTTGATGACGTCGGTGCCCGCGCCCCGGATGTCCGCGCCCATGGAGTTGAGGAAGTTGGCCAGATCCACGATATGGGGTTCCCGGGCGGCGTTTTCAATGACGGTCATGCCGTCGGCCAGGGTGGCGGCCAGCATGATGTTCATGGTGGCGCCCACGGAGACGATGTCTAGGTAGACCTGAGCGCCCCTCAGCCGGCCGCCGGCGGCGGTGGCATGAATATAGCCGCCCCGGACGTTCACCTCGGCTCCCATGGCGGAGAAGCCTTTGATGTGCTGATCGATGGGGCGGCCGCCGAGATCGCAGCCTCCGGGAGGAGGCACCTGGGCGTTGCCGAAGCGGGAGAGGAGCGCGCCGATGAGGTAATAGCTGGCGCGGATCTTCCGCGCCAGGCTGTAAGGGACGATCTGGTTGCGCACGTGGGAGCAGTCGATATCCACCGTGGTGCGGTTGACCGTCCGGACTTCCGCGCCAAGGTCCTGCAAGATGGTGAGGATCAGGGTCACATCGCTGATCTGGGGGACGTTTTCAATGCGGCACACCCCGTCCACCAGAAGGGCGGCGGGGATGATGGCCACGGCGGCGTTCTTCGCGCCGCTGATATCGATGGAGCCATAGAGCTTATGGCCGCCGGTGATCACATATTTCGTCAAATTCAAAACCCTCTATGCCCGGAGGGGGAGTCCGCCCCGGGGAAATCTACCGCCCGACCCGTGAGTCCGGGGATCGTTTGGCGTGTGAAGCGCGAAAAAATGACAGGGCACAAAAGCCCATTTACAGAGATAGTATAACACGTCCACCAGAAAAAACAAGGGAAAAATGAAATATTTGAAAACTTTTTTCCCGTCTCTTTCCGTTAGTTTACCCAAAAAGTCAAAAAATCAAACATACTTTCGAGACGACCGGCGAGCGCCGGGCGGGGTCAAGCCCGCTGGAGCTCGCCGGTGAGGGCGTTGAGCAGGTAGAGGTTGGTGTCCGTCTCCAGACGGAGGACGGGGGTGAGGCGGAGGTTGCGGTTGGCGTCGGCGGACAGGTGGTAGCCCTGGGTGGCGGAGCGGATGGCGGTGCAGGTGTCCCCGGAGGTGATGATCCCCGCCCGGAAGCGCACCAGCAGCGTGGCGGTGGACAGGCACTCCCCGGCCTGGGGGTCGGGGGAGGGGGAACCTGCCAGGCGGGTGCCGGAGAGGCCCCTGAGTTCCCCGCCCTCGTAGCGCAGCTCCACCGCGCAGGTGAACACCGGCACGCCCCGCAGCGTCTCCACGGCGGTGACGGCGTTGCCGCCCTGGGCGGTCACCTTGGCGCGGATGCCCAGCCGCTCCAGGATGCGCGCGGCGTGTTGGGCCAGGTCCTGCCCGTCGGCCAGGGGATAGGCCCCCGGCTCCAGCTCCACCGAGAAGGCGCCGTCCTCCCGGGTCTCCGCCGTGCCCAGAGAGCCGGTGTAGAGGGTGACCAGACCCCGCTGGGTCTGGGCGGTGTCCTGCCCCAGAAGGGCGGCGAAGTGGGTCAGTTCCGCCTGGGCGTCCCGCTCCAGGAGTTGGGACGGGGGAAAGTCCCGGTCGGGCAGGTCCCCGGCCTGGGCGGTGATGCCCTGCTGGGCCAGCAGCTCCACCGCGTCCTCCATGACCTGCTGCCGCGCCCGGCGGCTCTGGGCCTGCTGGAAGAGGGTGAGGCCCAGGAGGAGGACGTTGGTGATGACCAGGATGGTCAGGATGATGTTTTTCAGTTTGGAGCGTTCCATCTCGTCACGGCACCTCCCCGGTCTGCACGCCCCAGAAGGGGGTGAGGGTCTGGGTCAGACCGTCGTCCTCGTAGAGCAGCAGCAGCGACTGCGCCTCCGTCCCCTGGAGGGCGGCGGCAGCCTGCTCCTGGGGCAGGAGGGGCGTGGGCGTTCCGGCGGTGTAGCGCCGGGGCTTGAGGGTGAAGGACTCCACCTGGCCGCCCTTCACCGTGAACTGGGCGCACCAGCCCTCCCGCTCCACCTGGATGGCCGCCCCGCGGTAGGCGTAGCCGTAGGAGATCACAAGGCCGTCCTCCGTCTCCCGCACGTCCCGGAGGTAGAGCCGGGCGTCTCCGCACAAGCTGCCCAGGGCGGACTCCGCCAGGGCGCGGGTGACGTCCAGCGCGGAGCCGGAGGCGGCGAAATGCGCCTCCCCTTCGGAGCGGCGGTAGGTCAGGGTGCCGGAGGGGTCGATGCGCAGGGTCTCCCCGCCGTCGTTGATGGCCCAGCCGCCGGTGATGGCGTAGAGGGGGTTGGTCTGGGGGTGAAAGGACAGCGCCCGGAGGGCCTGCGCCAGGCCGTCGCTGGGGGTGAGGGCGTCGGTGACGGCGATGGGATCCTCCACCGTCAGCGCGGGCATGGCGGGGGTGACGGGGAGGACGGGGGTGTCCCACCGCAGCGCCCCGTAGTTCTCCGTCTCTCCGGCGAACCGGGCGCCGTTGGAGCTGAGGCCGCCGGACAGTTCGGTCAGCGCGGCGGACAGGTCGGCGGAGAGATAGCAGGCGTGGTACGCCCCGTCCCGATCCAGATAGCAGAGGTTCTGCCCGGTGACGCACAGCCGCTGTGCCCAGGCGTCCGCCAGATTGCGGTTCTCGCTCCCGGACAGCCACCGGGAGAGGTCGTCCAGGGGCAGGGGACCGAGGTATTCGCAGTAGAGGCCGGGGGAGAGGAGCGCCTGCTCCCACCCCCGCTGGGAGATATCCCGGGGCTGGGAGGCGCTGCCCAGCGCTTCGGCCAGCAGGGCGGAGACCTGGGCGTAGGCCTCCGGGTCGTCCTGGTCGTAGAGCACGGCATAGCGCTTGTCCTCCCCGCTGACGCACAGCGCCGCGGGGCGGAGGGTTTGCCCGGAGAGGGCGGCGGAGCCGGAACTCTCCTGGGCCTGGGAGCGGCTGGAGAGAAACTGGCTGAGCTGCCGGGAGAAGAGCGTGCGGCTGGCCAGATACACCGCCGAGCAGGTCAGCAGGAGGATGAGGACCGTTTTGGCGCTCTCCCAGGCGCGGCGACGCCTGCCCCTCATGCCTCCGGCCCTCCCATGGGCAGCTCCAGCCGGACGCGCAGACCGGGGCCTTCCTTGTCCACCAGGGCCAGGGTGCCGTGGTGCCGATCCACGATCTCCTTGGCGATGGACAGGCCCAGGCCGGTGCCGCCGGACTGGCGGGAGCGGGCTTTGTCCACCCGGTAGAACCGCTCAAAGATGCGGTTCCGGTCGGCCTGGGGGATGCCGATGCCGTCGTCGTCCACTTCCAGCCAGACGTTGTCGCCCTCCCGGCCCACGGTCATGGCGATGTGCCCGCCGCTGGGGGTGTACTTGATGGAGTTGGAGACGATGTTCACCATCACCTGGATGATCTTCTCCCGGTCGCCCACCACGTCGGGCAGGCGCCGGGGGGTCTTCAGGGTGAGGGTGTGGTTGTGCCGTTCCGCGTCCAGCTTCACCGCCCGGCAGACGTGCTCGGCGGCCTCCAGGAAGGAGAAGGGCGCCAGGTTCAGCTCCACCCGCCCGGAGTCGAACCGGGAGAGGGTGAGCAGGTCCTGGACGATGTGGGTCATGCGGTCCGTCTCGCTGAGGATGATGTGGAAGAAGCTCTCCCTGGTCTTCTCCGGCAGCTCGCCGCCGCTCTCGGCCAATGTCTCGGCGTAGGAGCGGATGGAGGTGAGGGGGGTGCGCAGCTCGTGGGAGACGTTGGCCACGAACTCCCGGCGCATCTCCTCGTTGCGCCGCTGGGCGGTGACGTCGTGGATCACCACCAGCACGCCGCTGTCCGGGCTGTCCTTGTCAAAGGGCGCCAGGGTCAGCTCCAGGAACTTGCCGTCCACCTCCCGGGAGCCGGTGAGGTAGCCCGTCTCGTTGTCCAGAGACAGCGCGTCGTAGAAGGGGGCGATGTCGGAGAAGAGGGCGTCGTAGGTGGCGGAGCTGTCCAGGGCCTGGCCCAGCAGCCGGTTGGCGGCGGGGTTGGCGTGGATGATCTGCCCCCGGTGGGAGAAGGCCACCACGCCGTCGGTCATGTGGAGAAAGAGGGCGTCCAGCTTGTGCCGCTCGTTTTCCACCTGGGCGAGGGTGACCTTGAGCTGCCGGGCCATGGTGTTGAAGTTCTCGGTGAGCACGCCGATCTCGTCCTTGCTGCCCACCTCGATCTTTTTGGAGAAATCCCCGGCGGCCACCTGGCGCACGCCGTCGGTGAGCCGCTCGATGGGGGTGATCATGGTTTTGGACAGGAGGAAGGAGAGCAGCACGGAAATAGCCAGACCAAAGACCAGCGCCTCCAGGATCAGCTGGAAGAGCTGATCGCTCAGGCGTTGGGAGGTCTGGCGGTTATCCAGGATGTAGAGGATGTAGTGCCCGCCGCCCCGGGTGATGGGTACGGCCACGTCCATGTAGTCGGCGGTGGGGTCGCTGGAGTAGCCCTCGGAACCCTTCAGGGCGGTGGAGAGGTTGGGGGTCAGGGCCAGCTGCACCGTCCCGGAGTCCTCCGAGGAGGCCAGCACCTGGGCGGTCTGACCGTCCAGGACGTAGTAGTTCCGGGTGCGGCTGTCCACCCCCAGAGGGCCGACGTAGGAGCGCAGGATGGCCTGGATCTTCTCCGGGCCGTTGGTCTCCCCCTGCTCGGTGGCGGTGACGTCCCGGACGAATTGCTCGTCGGTGAGGACGGTGGACATCTTGGAGTAGAAGTCGTCCACGTAGAAGGCGGTGACCGAGTTCATCAGAAACGCGCCCACCACCGTCATCAGCGCCACGATGAGCAGCACCATGATGAGCACCAGCTTCATGTGCAGCGAGCGGAGCATCCCTCTACCCCCTTTCTCCGGCGTGTGTTCTGGTCAGTTTTGATGGGACTGGAAGTAATACCCCAGCCCCCGGCGGGTGACGACGAACCGGGGGTTGGCCGGGTCGTCCTCCAGCTTCTCCCGCAGCCGCCGCACGGCCACGTCCACGCCGCGGACGTCGCCCACGTAGCCCTCGTAGTTCCAGACGTGCTCCATCAGCTCCTCCCGGGAGAAGACCTTGTCGGGGTTGGAGCAGAGGAAGTAGATCAGTTCAAACTCCCGCTGGGAGAGGTCCAGGGCCGTGTCGTCCTTGTAGCAGGTGGCGGTCTCGGTGTCCAGGCGGATGCGCCCCAGGGTGAGGCCCTGCCCGGCGTCGTCGGAGCGGGCGGGCATCACCGACCGGCGCAGGTTGCTCCCGATCCGGGCCATCAGCTCCCGGACGGAGAAGGGCTTGGTGATGTAGTCGTCCGCCCCCAGCTCCAGCCCCCGGACCTTGTCCGACTCCTCCTCCCTGGCGGTGAGCATGAGGATGGGCACCGTATCCCCCTCGTCCCGGAGGGTGCGGCAGACCTCAAAACCGTTGAGTACCGGCAGCATCAGATCCAGCAAAATGAGATCCGGCTTGCGCTCCCGGGCCAGGGTCAGCCCCTCCTGGCCGTCGTAGGCGGACAGGACGGCGTAGCCCTCCCGCTGGAGGTTGAAGGTGAGAATGTCCACGATGTTGGACTCGTCGTCCACCACCAGGACGGTCTTTTCCTTATCCATGTGCAGCGCCTCCCTGGGCCTCCAGGTCCAAAAACCGCCGGACCTTCAGAATGAGGGCGATGGTCTTGCCGTCCCGGAGCTGGCCGGACATCACCTGGTCCAGAAGCTCGTCCAGGGGTACCCGGTTTTGCTCCAGAAACTCCCCCTCGTCGGGGTGGGTGGCGCCGGGGGTGAGGTCGCGGGCAAAGTAGAGGTGCAGCACCTCGTCGGTGTAGCCGGGGGTGGGGTAGAAAAGCCCCATCTCGTGCCACTCCCCGGCGGTGAAGCCGGTCTCCTCGCTAAGCTCCCGGCGGATGGCGTCAAAGGGGTCCTCCCCCCGCTCCAGCTTGCCCGCGGGCAGCTCGGTGACCACCTCGCCGTAGGGGTAGCGGAACTGGCGCACCACGCTCACCGTCCCGTCGTCGTGGAGGGGCAGGACGCACACCCCGCCAGGGTGGCGGGTCACCTCCCGGATGGAGGTTCGGCCGTTGGGCAGGGCCACGGTGTCCACATCGATATGGAGCAGCCTGCCGTCAAACACCCGGCGGCTCTCCAGCGTCTTTTCCGTCAATTCCATGGGAAAGCACCCTCCTGTTCGTTGAAGTGCGGGCGGGCTTGCTATCAGCCCGGCGGCCAGGTCATGTCCCGGCCGGAGAGGACGTGAAAGTGGAGGTGGGGCACGCTCTGGCCCGCCTGGGGGCCGATGTTGCTCACCACCCGGTAGCTCTCCAGCCCCAGTTCCCGCGCCACCTGGGCGATGACGGCGAAGATGTGGCCCACCACCGGGGCGGCGGCCTCGTCCACCTGGCTCACCGACTGGATGTGGGCCTTGGGGATGACCAGGAAGTGGACGGGCGCCTGGGGGTCGATGTCGTAGAAGGCGTAGCACAGCTCGTCCTCGTAGACCTTCTTGGAGGGGATCTCCCCCCCGGCGATCTTGCAGAACAGACAATCCATAGAAAGGGCCTCCTTACACAAATTGGTTGCGCGCCGGGTCATAGCGGTAGTCCAGGGCCGCCAGGGCGGCCTCGATCCCGGCTCTGTCCGCGCCCTGGGCGGCGCACAGCTCGTCCAGGGTGGGGTATTCGTCCCGGAGCTTGGTGTTCACCCAGCTCAGCAAAATGGCGGGGTCGGCGGGGAGCATGGCGGCCTCCCTCAGCCCAGTTTCATGGAGACGAAGTTGTCCACCATGGCCAGGGCGTTGTCCACCATCAGGGGGTCTTTCCCGCCGCCCATGGCGGACTGGGGCTTGCCGCCGCCGGAGCCGCCGGCGATGGCGGAGACCTGTTTGACGATATCCCCGGCCTTCACGCCCATCTTCACCGCCTCATCCCCGCAGACGGCCAGGAAGGTGATCTTGCCGTTGTTGACGCTGGTCAGCACGGCGCACAGCCTGGGATCCTTGCCCCGGAGCAGATCGCCCATCTGACGAAGCTTGGCGGCGTCGGCATCGGGCACGGTGGCGGTGAGAACCTTCAGGCCTTTTACCTCGTGGGCGGAGAAGAGGATGTTCTCCACCTCCCCGGCGGCGGCCTGGGCCTTGAACTTCTCCACCGCCTGGTGGAGCTTCTTCAGCTCCTCCACCATCTGCTGGGCCTTCTCCCGCAGCTCGGCGGGCTTGGACTTCAGGGCGGCGGCCACCTGGAAGAGCATCTCCTGGTTGCGGTTCATCACCTCCAGGGAGAGGCGGCCGGTGGTGGCCTCGATGCGCCGCACGCCGGAGGCCACGGAGAACTCGCTGCTGATGTGGAACACCCCGGCCTTAGCGGTGTTGTCCAGGTGGGTGCCGCCGCAGAACTCCACGGAGAAGCCGTTGCCCATGTCCACCACGCGGACCACGTCGCCGTACTTCTCGCCGAAGAGGGCGATGGCGCCGCGCTCCTTGGCCTCCTCGATGGGCAGCTCCTCGGTGGTGATGTCGTACCCGGCCAGAATGGCCTCATTCACCAGGGCGGAGACCTGGGCCAGCTCCTCGGCGGTCATGGCGGAGAAGTGGGTGAAGTCGAAGCGGATGCGGTCGGGCTCCACCAGGGAGCCGGCCTGGTGGACGTGGTCGCCCAGCACCTTGCGCAGGGCGGCGTCCAGCAGGTGGGTAGCGGAGTGTGCCCGGCGGATGGCCGACCGGCGGGTGGTGTCGATGGCGGCGGTGACGGTGTCGCCCAGCTTCAGGGAACCCTGGGTCATCGTGCCGTAGTGCATATACTTGCCGCCCTTGTTCTTCTGCACGTCGGTGACGGTAAAGGTCACGCCCTGGGCGGTGATGGCGCCGTGGTCGGCCACCTGACCGCCCATCTCGGCGTAGAAGGGAGTCTTATCCAGCACCACGATGCCCTCCACGCCGGGCATCAGCTCCTCGGCCAGCTCGTTTTCCACCACCAGGGCCACCACCTTGGCGTCCTGGACGGCGTCGCGGTCGTAGCCCACGAACTGGGTCTCGGGCACCTCCTTGCCGAACTCCACCCCGGCCCAGCCCAGGTCGCCCAGGGCCTCCCGGGCCTTCCGGGCGCGGACCTTCTGCTCCTCCATCAGCGCCTGGAAGCCCTTCTCGTCCACCCGCATCCCGTTGTCCTGGGCCATCTCGATGGTCAGGTCGATGGGGAAGCCGTAGGTGTCGTAGAGCTTGAAGGCGTCCGCGCCGGAGAAGACGGTCTCCCCCTTGTCCTTGTGCTGGAGGAGCATATCCTGGAAGATCTTCAGCCCGCCGTCCAGCGTCCGGGCGAAGTTCTCCTCCTCGGTGCGGATGACCTTGGTGATATACGCCTGCCGCTCGGCAAGTTCCGGGTAGTGTCCCGCGTTATTCTCGATGACGGTGGCGCAGACCTCGAAGAGGAAGGGCTTATCCACCCCCAGCAGCTTGCCGTGGCGGGCGGCCCGGCGCAGCAGGCGGCGCAGGACGTAGCCCCGGCCCTCGTTGGAGGGGAGAACGCCGTCGCAGATCATGAAGGTGGCGGAGCGGATGTGGTCGGTGATGACCCGCAGGGACACGTCCTTGTCGTGGCTCTCGCCGTAGTGGGCGCCGGTGATCTGGCTGACCTTCCGGGTGATGTTCATCACCGTGTCCACGTCAAAGAGGCTGTCCACCCCCTGGCACACCACCGCCAGGCGCTCCAGGCCCATGCCGGTGTCGATGTTCTTCTGCTTGAGCTCGGTGTAGTGGTCCTGGCCGTCGTTGTCAAACTGGGAGAAGACGATGTTCCAGACCTCGATATACCGGTCGCAGTCGCACCCCACGGTGCAGGTGGGCTTGCCGCAGCCGTAGGCCGGGCCGCGGTCGTAGTAGATCTCCGAGCAGGGGCCGCAGGGGCCGGAGCCGTGCTCCCAGAAGTTGTCCGCCTTGCCGAACTTGAAGATGCGCTCGGCGGGGATGCCGATCTCCTCGTTCCAGATGCGCCACGCCTCGTCGTCGGCGGGGGTGGTCTCGTTGCCCTCAAAGACGGAGGGGTAGAGGCGATCCGGATCCAGACCCACCCACTCCGGGGAGGTCAAAAACTCCCAGGCCCAGCGGATGGCCTCCCGCTTGAAGTAATCCCCGAAGGAGAAGTTGCCCAGCATCTCGAAGTAGGTGCCGTGGCGGGCGGTGTGGCCGATGTTCTCAATGTCGCCGGTGCGGATGCACTTCTGGCAGGTGGTCACCCGATGGCGGGGCGGCTCCTTCTCCCCGGTGAAGTAGGGCTTCATGGGGGCCATGCCGGAGTTGATGAGCAGCAGGGAGGCGTCTCCCTGGGGGATGAGGGAGAAGCTGGGCAGGCGCAGATGGCCCTTGCTCTCAAAGAACTTCAGGAACATCTCCCGCAGCTCGTTCACACCGAAATACTTGGGGTCTGACATAGGGTATCTCTCCTTCTTCAAAAGTATCGTAGTTTTGGCCCGGGCCGGCCGGTCCCGGCGGTAAAAAAACGCTCCGCCCCTGCTGTCAGGGACGAAGCGATCAGCTCCGCGGTACCACCCGGATTGCCCTTGCGGGCCACTTGTCATCCGATAACGGGGATGAAGCGTCCCACTCCTCGTGGGCGGCTCGGGGTTGGCGGCCCGTCATCGCCTCTTTCGCTCTATACCCGTCCATTTTATCAGTTTTTTTCCGAATGTCAAGTGATTTTCCCGCCGAACTTCCCGCCCGTTCCGGGGGCAAGAAAATGCCGCGGGGGTCACCCGCGGCGAAGGGAAAGCCTGTTCTCTCTCTGGGGATAGTATATCCCCCCATCCCCGGACTGTCAAGGCCCCCGGGCGTGGGAAATGTTTCCGTCAGTCCAGGTTGCCCTCCTCCAGCTCCCGGAGGAGCTTCTGGTCCTCCTTGGAGGAGAGGTCCAGCTTCTCAAAGAGGTCGGGCCGGCGCTCCCTGGTGCGGTAGAGGGACATCTTCCGCCGCCAGGCCGCCACCCGCTTGTGGTCCCCGGAGAGCAGCACCTTGGGCACCGCCGCCCCGTGCCAGACCTCCGGCCGGGAGTACTGGGGGTGTTCCAGCAGGCCGTGGAAGTGGCTCTCGTTCTCGTAGCACTCCGGGTCGGGCAGCACCCCGGGCACCAGGCGGCACACCGCGTCCGCCACCGCCATGGCGGGGATCTCCCCCCCGGTGAGGACGAAGTCCCCCAGGGACAGCTCCTCGTCCACGTAGAGGTCGATGAACCGCTGGTCGATCCCCTCGTAGTGGCCGCAGACCAAGACCAGGTGGTCGTAGTCCCGGGCCAGCCGGACGGCGTGGGCCTGGGTGAAGGTCTGGCCGCAGGGGGAGAGGTAGATGGTGTGGGGGTGGTCGTCCCCGGAGACTTCACGGATGTGCTCCCAGCACTGGTAGAGGGGGTCCGCCTGCATCACCGCCCCCCGGCCGCCGCCGTAGGGGTAGTCGTCCACCTGCTTTTGCCTGTTGAGGGTGTAGTCCCGGATCTGGTGGCACTCGATCTTCAGGTAGTCCCGCTCCTGGGCCCGGCCCAGGATGGACTCGGACAGCACATCCCCCACCGTCAGGTCGAACAGGGTCATAATGTCGATGCGGTACATCCCGTCACATCCCTTCGATCAGGGAGACGATCATCTCCCCGGCGTCCACGTCCACCCGCTTGACGAACTCCGGCACGGCGGGGATGAGGTGGGTGGTCTCCCCCTCCACCACATAGACGTTCTGGACGGAAGGGGAGAGGACTTCCTTCAGCACGCCCACCGTGGCGCCCGTCTCGTCCCGGACGGTGAGGCCGATGAGGTCGGCCAGGAAGAACCGCCCCGGGGCCAGCTTGGCGTCCCGCCGGGCGATGGACACCCGCTTGCCCTTCAGGGCCATGGCGGCGTTCACGTCCTCGTAGCCCTTGAACTTCACCAGCAGGGCGGTCTTGTGGACCCGGGCGGACAGCACCTCCAGGGGCTTGCCGTCCACGTAGAGGGTGGGGAAGTCCAGCAAAAATTCCGGGCTGTCGCTCCAGGGCATCAACTTGACCTCCCCGGCGATGCCGTGGGTGTTGACGATCTCCCCCGTCTCTAAAAATTCCTGTTTCATCCCCAGCGCCTCCTAATCCGTTAGAAAAAAGGGGCAGGCCCGCAGCCCGCCCCTTTTTCAGTCCACGATCTCCACCGTGACGCGCTGTCCCCTGTGCTGGGACACGCTGCGCATCAGCGTGCGGATCTCCTTGGCGATCCGGCCCTGGCGGCCGATGATCTTGCCCATGTCCCCGGGCGCCACATGGAGTTCCAGGATGGTCTCCCCACCGCTGGGGATCTCCTCCACCCGGACCTCTTCGGGGTGGCTCACCAGGTTTTGGGCAATGTAGGTGAGCAGCTCCTTCATGGTCACGCCCTCCTTAAATGGCCCCGGCTTTTTTCAGCAGGTTCTTCACCGTCTCGGTGGGCTGAGCGCCGGTCTTGATCCACGCCTGAGCCCGCTCGGCGTCCACCTTGATGGCGGCCGGCTCGGCCAGGGGATCGTAGGTCCCGATCTCCTCGATGAACCGACCGTCCCGGGGATAGCGGGAGTCGGCCACCACGATGCGATAGAAGGGAGCCTTCTTCGCGCCCATGCGGCGCAGTCTGATCTTCACCATACCAAATTCACCTCCATTGGTTTTCTCGTCTATGGTAACGCAAGATGCGGTGCCAACTGTTTCAGAAGGGGAAGCCCCCCCGCCTGCCGAACATCCCGCCGCCCCGCTTCATGGCCTTGGCCATGTTCTTGCCGGAGAAGCGCTTGGTCATCTGCTGCATCATCTCGAACTGCTTCAAAAGGCGGTTCACGTCCACCACGTCCAGCCCGCAGCCGGCGGCGATGCGCTTTTTCCGGCTGGAGTTGAGGACGGTGGGATCCTCCCGCTCCGCGGGGGTCATGGAGAGGATGATGGCCTCGGTGCGGGTCAGGACCTTCTCGTCCAGGTTCGCCCCGTCCAGGGCCTTGGCGTCCACCCCCGGAAGCATCCCGGCGATGTCGGAGAGGGAACCCATGCTCTTGAGCTGGAGGAGCTGGTCGTAGTAGTCCTGGAGGGTGAAGCGGTTTTTCCGCAGCCGCTCCATCTGCTCGGCGGCCTTCTTCTCGTCAAAGCTCTGCTGGGCCTTCTCGATGAGGGAGAGCACGTCCCCCATGCCCAGGATGCGGGAGGCCATGCGGTCGGGGTGGAAGACCTCCAGGTTGTCCAGCTTCTCCCCCATGCCCACGAACTTGATGGGCTTGCCGGTGACCGCTTTGATGGACAGGGCCGCGCCGCCCCGGGCGTCGCCGTCCAGCTTGGTGAGCATCACGCCGGTGAGGTCCAGGGCGTCGTCAAAGGCCTTGGCGGCGTTCACCGCGTCCTGGCCGATCATAGCGTCCACCACCAGCAGGATCTCGGTGGGGTTTACCGCGGCCTTGATGTTTTGAAGCTCCGTCATCAATTCCTCGTCCACATGGAGGCGGCCGGCGGTGTCCAGAAAGACCATGTCGTTGCCGTGGGCCTTGGCGTGGGCGATGGCGGCCTTGGCGATGTCCACCGGGTCGATCTGACCCATCTGGAACACGGGCACCCCCAGCTGTCCGCCCACCACCTCCAACTGCTGGATGGCGGCGGGTCGGTACACGTCGCAGGCGGCCAGGAGGGGCCGCTTGCCCTGCTTTTTGAAGTACCCGGCCAGCTTTGCGCCATTGGTGGTCTTGCCCGCGCCCTGGAGGCCCACCAGCATGACCACCGTGGGGGGCGTGGAGGAGATGGTCAGCTTGGTCTCCCCGCCGCCCATGAGTTCGGTGAGTTCCTCGTTGACGATCTTCACGATCATCTGGGCGGGGGTCAGGCTCTCCAGCACGTCGCTGCCCACCGCCCGCTGGGTGACCTTCGCCACAAAGTCCTTCACGACCTTGTAGCTCACGTCCGCCTCCAGCAGGGCCAGGCGGATCTCCCGCATGGCCTCCCGCACGTCGGACTCGGTGAGCCGGCCCTTCCCCCGCAGCCGCTTGAAGGCGGCGGAGAGCTTTTCGGTCAGTCCCTCAAATGCCATAGTTTACTCCTGTTTCAGCGTCTCGCACAGCTCCCGGATGCGGCGCAGATAGTCCGCCACCACGGGGTCGGAATTGGCCTGGTCGGCGGCGTCCACCAGCTCCCGGAGGGTCTGGAGTTCCTTTTGCCGCTCCTGGAAGCGGGCAATCAGCCCGGTCTTCTCCTCCAGCTCGGTGAGCACCGCCTCCGCCCGGACGATGGCGTCCCGCACGCCCTGGCGGGAGAGGTGGTAGTTCTCCGCGATCTCGGTGAGGGAGAGGTCCTCGTTGTAGTAGAGGTCGTAGAACTCCTTCTGCCGGTCGGTGAGCATCTCGCCGTAGAAGTCAAAGAGCAGCGCCATGCGGTAAGCCTGGTTTTTCACCGTTCCCTCACCTCCGAGTTTCGCTTCCTGTGCTGTAAAGTTATTCCCCTTTACAACCGGAATTATACTATATCCGCCCCCGTTTGTCAAGCCCCAAAAACGCCCCGCCCCGGGGAGAGGGGCGGGGGCGTCAGCCGAGACGCGCCAAGGCGAAGAGGGCGTCGGAGAGGCGGTTTACATAACTAAGAAGCTCCGGGCGGCAGGGGAACCCCGCCTCCCCCGCGGCCACCATCTCCCGCTCCAGCCGCCGGGCGGCGCACCGGGCCAGATGGAGGGCGGCGGAGGGGGTATCTTCCCCGGGGAGGACGAAGCCGGCCCACGGCCCGGTCTTGTCCGTGGCGCGGTCGGCGATCTCCTCCAGCCAAGCGGTCTCCGCCGCCTCCACCGGCCGGGCGGGGGAACCCCCGGCCAACTCGGCGGAGAGGGAGATGAGCGTCTCCTGGACCCGCCGGAGGGCCTGGCGGACTTCCTCTGAGGGGCTGAGGCTCCGGGCCAGGCCCAGGGCGCAGCTCAGCTCGTCCGCGGCGCCGCAGCAGGCCACCTGGGGGTGGGTCTTACTCACCCGGCGGCCGCCGGGGAGGTCGGTCTGCCCCCCGTCCCCGGCGCGGGTGTAGAGGGCCATCAGCGCGCCACCTCCAGGCGGTAGGCGCTCAGGAGGCCGGAGTCGCCGTCGGGGGCATAGGTGACGGTCACCTCGTCCCCCACGTCCAGGGTGACCACCTCCGGCTGGACGGAGGCGGAGAGGGTGTAGAACACCTCCTGCCCCTCCAGGCGGAGGAAGTAGACGGAGTTGCCGTCCAGCACGGCGGTGCGGATCTCCGCCACCGTCCCGGAGACCTCCTCCTGGCTGCCCGTGTCCTGGCCCGGCTGGGCGATGCCCTGGCGGCCCAGCAGATCCAGGTAGTTGGCCTCGCATTGGGCCACCGTCGGCCCGGTGGACACCACCTGGTACTGGGCCACGTTCACCATGGCGTAGAGCTTCACCAGTTGGTTGGCGTCCTTCAGGCTGATGAAGTAGGTGGGTTCCCCGGCGATGTTCAGCAGCAGCGGCCAGGTGGCGGTGTAGCCCAGGTCCTGTACCACCCCCTGGGCGGAGTTCATAGCCGAGCGCTCCACCGCGCCGGGGGCTTTGTAGTAGGCGGTCTCCTTGGTGCGCTGGTTGGACAGGAGGAAGCCCACGTTGGACTGATCCCCGGTGACGGAGGTGACGCCGGTGTACATATACACGTCGTCGTTCAGGGCGATATAGTTGTACCCCTCGGTGGTGACGGTCACGTCCCGCTGGCCGAAGATGGAGTTCCAGAAGCCCCGGACATAGAGGCCGTGGTAGTTGTACTGCCCCATGATGAGATCGGCCTGGTACACCCGATCCACCCAGGAGGGCACCTCCTCGTAGTACTGGCAGGCCCCGGTGGCGGCGTCCACCAGCACCGCCCCGTGGATGTCCGCGCCGCCGAAGAGGCCGATGGTCTTCTCCACCTTGGGGCAGATCCAGTAGGGCTTGCCCGCCTCGTCGATTTCAAAGGTGGGCTGGGAGAACATCCAGGTGGGGTAGTGGAAGCGCAGGTGCCGCTCCAGCTTGCGGTTGAACAGCTCGCTGGGGGAGTAGCGGATCCGCTGCTCCGGCTCCAGGCGCACCACGCTGGCCTCCTGGGAGACCATGTCCACGGTGATATAGGCGGGCAGGCCCTCCGCCCGGTTGCCCAGCCACTTGAAGAAGTCGCCGTACTCCAGATAGGTCACCCGCACCGGGCGGCCCTGGTAGTTGATCTGGGTGTAGGCGTCGGAGACCTCGAACTGGCTCACCAGGTCGGACAGCTCGCCCATCTTCCGATCCCCCAGCATCTCCGCGGATTGCTCGTCCAGCATGGGGATCTCGTTGTAGGATACCTCGCTGATCTCGGCGGTGAAATTCCCCTCCCGCGGCACCAGCAATTCCCGATAGGCCGAGGCGCGGAACAGGGGGAGGGAGATGAGCCACCCGATGACGGCCACCAGGATCGCCGCGGCGAAGAGAACAAGCGCCGGGGTGCACTGGTCCTTGGCGAAGCGGAAAAACGTCCCCACATCCCGGCGCTCCACCGCCCCGCGCCCGGCCAGGGCCAGGGCGCACAGGACGTAGACGACGCACAGGAAGAAGAGGAAGGAGTAAAACGCCCCGTCGTGGAAGTTCAGCGGCGGCAGGGCGAGGTAGAAGTACACAAGCCCGGCCAGCAGCGTGACCAGCAGGCAGACCGCCGTCCGGCCCCACCGGCCCAGGGGCTTTTTCCCGCGGGGCTTCTTGACCTTTTCTGCGCGGATATGTTCCATGCGCTCGTCCATGGGAATTCCTCCTTTTAGTCGATGGTGCCGCCGGAGATGGCCTGGCGGAAGAGCTTGCCGCTCTCGCTGAGATCCGCCTCCGTCCAGCCGGACAGCTTGGCGCAGTCGGGGCGGAGGAGGGCGGCGGTCTCGTTTTTGTTGCACAGGCTCCAGGCCACGAAGCTGACCCCCCGGCGGTTGAGCAGTTCAAACCACGCCTTGGCCGAAGCCCTGTCCACCCCGCCGCCGCCGGAGGCGTCGCACAGCCCGCACTCGCTGACGAACACGGGCACCCCCGCCTCCAGCGCCCGCTCCACCTTCTGGCGGTAGCTGTCTTTGTGGGTGGCGGCGTAGAAGTGGAAGGCGTAGACCACATTGGGGTCGTCCAGCTGACTCCCCGCCACCTCGTCCACGTCCTGGCTCCAGGTGTTGGTGCCCACGATGACCACCGCGTCCGGGTCGTTTTGCCGGATAGCGGCCAGCACCCGCTGGGCGTAGGGTTTGATGACGGTGCCCCAGGGGGAGTTTTGCGGCTCGTTGCAAATCTCGTACAGCACATTGTCATACCCGGCGTATTTTGCGGACATCTCCGAGAAAAATTCCACCGCCTCGTCGCCGTGGGCGGCGGGGTTGCCGTCGGAGAGGATGTGCCAGTCGATTATGACGTACATCCCCAGTTGATCCGCGGCGGTGACCCCCTTGTGGATGAGGGCCTTCAGCGCCGCCCGGTCGCCCCCGGCGCAGTAGCCGCCGTACTCGGCGGTGTACATGGCCAGCCGTACCACGTTGGCCCCCCAGTCGTCCCGGAGGGTGCGGAAGGCGTCGAGGTTTACATAATCCTGGAACCACGCCAGCCCGTGGGTGGAAACTCCCCGGAGTTGGACGGCGTTCCCCTCCGGGTCAACAAGGCGCGTGCCCGCCACGTGGAGGGGCTTTGCCTCCCCCACGGGGACGGTGACTGTTGGCTCGTCGGAGGGCTGCGGGGAGGGGGTGACCACCGGCGCGGCGACCCCGGCCAGGGTGAGGGTCCCGCCCCGGACGATCAGCCCCGCCGTGGCGCTCTCCCCGGCGCGGAGGGCGCCGTTGTAGTCCGCGTTGGCCAGTTCCAGCCCACCGTCCGTCCTCGTGGCCGTGCAGTTCCAGACCTGCTCCGCCTGGCCCTGGCCCAGCAGGGTGAGGCTCCAGGCGGTCACGTCCTTCCGGGCGGTGACGGTGAGGTCGTACTGGGTGAAGTGTTCGCCGCCGCTGTCCCAGGCGTTCACCGCCTGGAGCTGACCGGTCACGTCGGCGGCCAGCCCCGCCCGGCACAGCAGCACGGCGGCCTGCGCCCTGGACAGGCGCTCTTTTGGCCCAAAGCGCCCGCCGGGCAGACCGTTGGTGAGTCCGGCGTTGTAGGCGTCCAGGATGGTGGGGGCAAGGGCGGCGTCCACCTGGTCAAAGTCGGCGATGTCCGACGCCGCCACGCCCAGAGACGCCCCGTCGGCGGGGAAGGCCCGCGCCAGGAGGTAGACCGCCTCCTCCCGTGTAATGGGCCGCTCAAATTCCTCCGGCCCCAGGGGGAGGCCGTCCCACGCGGGGGGCAGCCACCCGGCGGCCCTGGCGTCGGTCAAGGTGGCGGCGCACCAGTACGCCCCCGCCTCCGCCGTCCGCTCCTTCCCCGCGCCGCGAGCCACCACGGCGGCGAACTCGCTCCGGCTCATCTCCCGCTCCGGCTGGAAGGAGCCGTCGGGATAGCCCCGCACCAGGTCGTGCCGGGCCATTTGCCCCACCTCGTAGGCGTACCACGCGTTCCCTGGCACGTCGGGGAACGTCCCCGCCGCGGTCCCAGGCGCGCCCAGGCAGAGCGCCGCCAGCACCAGCGCGACCGTCAGCGCCATCACGCGTCGGACCAGACCCATGGAAAACCCTCCTTCCAGCCCCGCCCAAGGGGGGCGGATGTGGTATTTAACTTATCATAGCACCTTTTCTCCCCGTTGTCCAACCCAACCAAAAAGCCGCCGCCCGGATGATCGGGCGGCGGCTTTGGTCAGCGGGTTACTCCGCGGGGTCCTCCGGCTTGTCCTCCGGGGTCACCACCGGGGAGACGTCCGTCGCGGGGGCGTCCTCCACAGGCTCCTCCGGGGTCTCCGTCGGGGCCTCCACGACGGGTTCCTCGGGGGTCTCCACCACAGGCTCCGCCGGGGTCTCCACCACCGGGGCGGGTTCCGCCGTGGGCGCGCCACACTGGGTACAGAAGGCGGATCCGGGCGCCAGCACCGCGCCGCACTTGGCGCAGCGGGGCGCGTCGTCCGCGGGGGCGTCGTTCGCGGGGGCGGGAGGCGTCCACGCCTCCCCGTCCTCCACCAGGACGGCCTGGCCGGTGACGGTGAGGAAGAACCCGGCGTCAGACACCTTAACGTAGGAGCGCAGCCACAGGTCGATGGGCAGGGTGACCAGCCAGGCCGCCGCCACCACCGCGCCCATGGGGAGCAGGAGGTGGGTCAGGACCTGGTAGAGGCCGCCCGACATCAGGGCGGCGGCGTCCGCCTGGTTGGCCGTCGTCTGGGCGGCCCGGACCAGGGCCTCCAGCCAGTCGGTGCCGCCCACCAGGAGCACCAGGGACCAGCCCAAAAGCACCACCGCGAAGACGATCAGGCACTCCAGCAGATACCAGCCCAGGAAGGACAGGCGCAGGACGATTTTCTTGATGTAGTTGCCCTTCATGGAGGCGACGCTGGCGCGGATGGAACCCATCACGCCCAGGCCGGGGTCGGTCATGACGTAGTAGGGGACAAGGCTGTAACGGCAGGCCAGGAACAGGCCGACGATGATATAGCCCACGACCACCAGGCAGTACCACAGGACGGCCAGGGCCTCCACCTGCATCACCGACTCAAACAGCCAGAGGCCGGCCACGGTGAGCAGGATGGCCACCACGTAAAACAGCATCATCCAAAGGAAGAGGAAGATGTTGGAGAGGATCTGGGCGCCGATGGCCTTGCCGGCCACGGAGAAGCCGGAGAAGAGATCGCCCATCCCCGTGCGCTGCCGGCGGAACACCCGGACGGCCCAGGCGACGTAGCCGAAGTCCATCACGATGGTGTACAGGGCCAGGAGGATGGAGACAAACAGCATGAGCACGCCGCCGCTGACCGCCTGGCCGGTGACGGTGAAGAGCCAGAGGTCGTCAGGCGTCTGGCCGTGTTTGGACATGTTGGCGAGGTCGTCCAGAACGCTGGGGAGGATCTGCCGCACGGGGTTGACCAAGTTGGAGACCAGATTGGGCAGGAGCACCGCCAGGAGCAGAAAGACCAGCGTGACCAGCCAGGCCCTGGGCCGGGTCTCCCGGATCAGGCTCTTGGCCTCCAGCTTCAGGGCTTTGCGATCATATTTCATACGTTTATCCTTCCTTTCTCAAAGTTCGGGCCTATGCGGGCTACCGGCGGCCCACGCCGCCGCCCCGGCTGCCGCCGCCGGAGTGAAACCCGCCGCCGGAGGAGGAGTGAAACCCGCCGGAGGAGCGGAAACTCCCGCCGGAGCGGCCCACGCCGCCGCCCCGGGAGACGCCGCCGGAGCGGAAACCGCCGGTGTGCGGCCGGTAGTTGGGCGGCCTGGGGGGCGGAGGCGGGCGGCGATAGCGCCGGGAGGGGCCGAAGAACCGCGGCCAGGGGCGATAGGGGGCGTAGCCGCTGTAATAGGTCCTGCCCCGGAAGGCCCGGGAACCGATGAAAACGATCGCGACGATGATGATCAAAACCGCGGTGAACGCCAGCAGGGAACCGGCCAGAGAGGCCGCCCCGGCGGCGGTGGACTCCCCGGCGGGCCGGCCGCCCTCGGGGACGGTCTGGCCGGTGCCGGCGTAGTAGCTGGTCAGCCAGTTATAGGCGGCGTTGAAGAAGTCGGACACGGCGGCGTCGTAGTCGCCGGCGTCAAAGTCGTCGTAGAAGTAGTCCTCCATCCAGCCGTTGAGGGTGGCGCTGCTCAGGGCGCCCTCCAGCCCGCGACCCTCCATGACCCAGCACTTTTTCAGCCCGGCGTCGGTGAGGTCGTCGGTGGCGAAGAGCAGGAGCAGGCCGTTGTTCCGGTCGCCGTCTCCGATGCCCCAGGCGTCAAAGCAGGTCTTGGCGTAGCTCTCCGCGTCCAGCCCGTCCAGAAACTCTGTGGAGATGATGACGATCTCCGCCCCGGTGCTCTGGAACAGCGCCTTGTCCTTCTGGATGATCTCCTGCTCCAGGTCGTTGTCCAGCACCTGGGCGTAATCCCCCACATAGCCGTTGGCCGGCCGGTCCACCACCGCCAGGGCGGGGCAGACCAGCAGGCACAGGGCCAGCAGCAGACACAAAACGCGTTTCATAGGCCCTCCTTATGTGTACAGCGGCAGCGGCCGAACCCCGGTGAGCCGGGACAGGAGGTTGGCGGGGAAAGCCCCCAGCGTCCCGGTGTTGAAGTCCTCCGCCATCTGGGTGTACGTATCCCGGCGGATGGTGTCCCGGATGGAACCCAGCTCCGCCTGGAAGTCGGAGAGGTGCCGGGCGTCCCGCTCAGAAAGGGACAGGGCGGCCATCTCGTCCATGAGCGCCTGGGCGGCGTCGTCCAGCTCGTCAAAGACGTCCTCTCCGGCCAGGTAGTCGGTCACCAGCTCGTCCAGCCGCCGGTAGGCCTCGCTGTTGTCCAGGCCGTTGTTGTGGGCCACCTCCCGGAGGTTGGCACAGACCTCCCCCCGGCGCTTCAGGTCGGAGGAGACGCCGATCCCGTCGCCGTACTCCCCCTGGGTGAACACCGTCAGCGCCTGCCTGCGCACGGCGTTCAGCGAGCGGTGGGAGCCGAAGAGGGTGGCCAGGACGACGGCCGCGGCCAACACGGCCAGCGCGGTCTTTTTGGAACCCATGGGGGATCACCTCCCGGAAAAAGTGTGGTCAGAGCCGGCGGGTTCAGCCCCGCAGCTCCAGCAGCTTCTGCTTCAGTTCGCCCTCGATGCGGCCCAGCTCCGCCTCTGCCTCGCGGCGCTTCTGCCGGCCCTCCTCCTGGATGTTCATCACCTCGTCCAGGGTGGCGATGAGCTTCTGGTTGGTGTCCTGGAGGGTCTCGATGTCGATGATCGAGCGCTCCGCCTCCTTGGCGGCGGCGACGGTGCCCATCTGGAGCATCTCGGCGTTCTTCTCCAGCAGGTCGTTGGTCATCTGGGTGACCGCGCCCTGGGCCTGGGTGGCCTCCTTGGCGTGCTCCATGCCCAGGGCCAGGACCATCTGGGACTTCCACAGGGGGATGGTGTTCACCAGGGAGGACTGGATCTTCTCCAGCATGAGGGTGTCGTTATTTTGCAGCAGACGGGTCTGGGGGCCCATCTGGATGGACATCATCCGGGTCAGCTCCAGGTCGTGGAGCTTGCGCTCGAAGCGGGTGCAGAGGTTGGCCATGTCGTTGTACGCCTGGGCGTCCTCCTGGGCGCCGGTCTCCTCCGCCTTCTTCTTCAGCGCGGCCAGGTCGGTGGCGCGGACCTCCTCCAGGCGCTTTTTCCCCGCCAGGATGTACATGGTCAGCTCCTTGTAGTACTTGGTGTTCAGCTCATACATCTGATCCAGCATGGCGATGTCCTTCATCAGCGTGACCTGGTGCCCCTCCAGGATGGAGACGATCTTGTCCACATTGGTCTCCGCCTTGGCGTAGCTGGCCTTCATGCCCTCCAGGTCGTTCTTGCGCTTCTGGAACCAGCCCAGGATGCCCTTCTTCTCCGGCTCGCTGAAGCTCTTGAGTTCCACCACCAGGGAGGACAGAGCGTCGCCCACCTCGCCCAGGTCCTTGGTGCGGACGCTGTTGAGGGAACTCTCGGAGAAGGCGGCGATGTTCTTCTGGGCGGCGGCGCCGTACTGGAGCACCACGGCGGAGTCGGTGATGTCGATCTTCTTGGAGAAGTCGTCCACCATCTGCCGCTCCGCGTCGGACAGAATGGACTCGTCCAGCTTCACCGCCGTGGCGTCCCGATCCACCGGCTGGGCCTGGGCCACAGCGGCGGCGTCGGGGGCGGCGGGGGCGGCGGGGATGGCCTGGGCCACGGCGGCGTCCAGGTCGGGGGTCAGGGTCAGTTCCGGGGTCATATTCTCTTCGCTCATGGGGATCATCCTTCCTTATTTTAAAGTTTCAACGTGATCTCGTCGCTATCGTCGCCGCCGTCCTCCTGGGGCTGGGCCTCGGCGGCGTCAAAGTGGGCGGTGGCGCCGGCGGGGCCGTCGCTCAAGCCCTCCCGGACCATCATCTGCTCCAGTACGGTGATGTCGGTGGAGATGTCCATGGCCTCCGCGCCGAAGAGGGAGTCCAGCTGCTTGTCGAAGGCCAGGGAGACCTGATCCAAAATGTCCTGGATCTTGCCCTTGGTGCCGGCGATGTTGGCGCCCTCGCCGCCGGTGTCGTCCATGCGGTCATAGGCGTTGAGGAGCTTGATGGTGGTGGGGAGATAGTACTGCAAAAAGCGCCGGATCTGGGGGCGTTTTTCCGGATGCTCCTCCACCGCCTGGAAGATCTTCCCCGTGACCTCCTCCAGGTGGTCGATGCGGTTGGAGATGGCCTCGTCGGCGATGGAGCCGTTGAGCCGGCGCATCTCGGACAGCGCCCTGTCCCGCTCCGAACGCAGCTCCGCCATGGCCTTCTCCTCCTCCGTCTTCGGCTCAGGGACGGGGTCGGGAACGGTGAGCACAGCGTCCTTCCAGATGACCTTGCGCCCTACAAAGTACACCCCCACGGACAGGGCGATGAGCAGGGCGAAGTGGAGCAGCTTGTAGAGCGGGAAAACCAGCGCCCAGACCACCCACAGCGCCGCCACGGCGTAGAGCGGATACGGGGAACTCACCCGGCGTGTCGCCATTGTTTTCCCTCCTTTACCTCCAAGATATCCCAAAGTATCATGGTCTATTGTACCGTTTTTTCCGTCTACTGTCAACAAAAAACCGCCCCGAACGGGGGCGATTTTTGGCATCTGGTCAAGCCGGAGACGGGAAAATCCGTTGACATCCTGCGCCCCGGTGGGGTAAAATAAAGGGCAAATCACAGGCGCAAAGGAGAAATGTCTCACCATGGCTATGACATTGGAAGATTTCAAGGCCGCCAGAAAGGTGCTGGAAGGGGTCATCAGCCCCACCCACCTGGTCCCGTCCCCGGCGTTTTCCGCCGCCAGCGGCAACCACGTCTACCTCAAGCCGGAGAACTTACAGGTCACCGGCGCCTACAAGATCCGGGGCGCTTATTATAAGGTCAGCACCCTCACCGACGAGCAAAAGGCCCTGGGCCTCATCACCGCCTCCGCGGGCAACCACGCCCAGGGCGTGGCCTACGCCGCACGGGCCGCCGGGTGCGCCGCCACCATCGTCATGCCCACCACCACCCCCCTGGTGAAGGTGAACAACACCAAGGCCCTGGGGGCGGAGGTGGTGCTCTGCGGCGCCACCTTTGACGACGCCGCCGCCAAGGCCCACGAGCTGGAGGAGGAGCGGGGTCTGACCTACATCCCCCCCTTCAACGACGCCACCGTGGCCACCGGCCAGGGTACCATCGCCTACGAGATCTTCTCCGACCTCCCCGACGTGGACCTCATCCTGGTGCCCGTGGGCGGCGGCGGGCTGTGCGCGGGGGTGGCCACCCTCACCAAGCTCCTCAACCCCAACGTCCAGGTCATCGGCGTGGAACCCACCGGCGCGGCCAGCATGAAGGCCGCCCTGGAGGCGGGCCACCCCGTCACCCTGGACCGGGTGGACACCATCGCCGACGGCGTGGCGGTGAAGACGGTGGGAGACGTGGTCTTCCCCTACATCCAGCAGAACGTGGACCAGATCCTCACCATCGACGACGAGGAGCTGGTGGACGCCTTTTTGGACATGATGGAGACCCACAAGATGGTGGTGGAGAACGCCGGACTGCTCACCATCGCCGCTTTGAACCACCTGGACTGCCAGGGGAAGAACGTGGTCAGCGTCCTCTCCGGCGGGAACATGGACGTGATCACCATGTCCTCCCTGGTGCAGCACGGCCTCATCAACCGGGGGCGGGTGTTCACCTTCTCCGTCCAGCTCCCCGACCGCCCCGGCGAGCTGCTGCGGGTGGCCTCCATTGTGGCCCGGGAGAACGGCAACGTCATCAAGCTGGAGCACAACCAGTTCGTCTCCATCAACCGCCAGAGCGCCGTGGAGCTGCGGGTGACCCTGGAGGCCTTCGGCCACGAGCACAAAAAGACCATCCTGGACGCCCTGACCCGGGAGGGCTACGAGGCCCGGGAGGTCAACACCGCGGACTTCTACAACTGACAAACCGAACCCCTCGGCGGCCCGGATGGGCCGCCGAGGGGCATATCTTAGGTGCGGCGGACCCGCCGGGCCGTAGCGGCAGGCATGGGCCGTGGGCGGCAGGGGAACCGGCCGCCGTCCCGGGAGCCGAGCCGCTTGCACCATCCTATGCCGCCAAGGGAAGGAGTGCCCCACATGAGACCTCTCATCGCCCCGTCCATCCTCTCCGCCGACTTCTGCCGCCTGGCCCAGGAGCTGGAGACCGTCCAGACCGCCGACTGGCTCCACGTGGACGTCATGGACGGCCAGTTCGTGCCCAATCTCACCGTGGGCGTCCCGGTGGTGGAGAGCCTGCGCGCGACCACCGATATGGTTCTGGACGTACACCTGATGATTGAAAAGCCCCTGCGGTATGTGGAGGCCTTCGCCAAGGCGGGGGCGGACTACCTCACCTTCCACCTGGAGGCCGACCACCCCACCGGCATCCGCGCCGCCGTGGACAGGGCCGCCCAGCTGGGGGTGAAGCCCGGCGTGGCCCTGCGGCCCATCACCAAGGCGGAGGCCGTCGCGCCGTACCTGCCCGACCTGGACCTGGTGCTGGTGATGACGGTGGAGCCGGGCTTCGGCGGCCAGGCGTTTCTGGCCGACCAGCTGGACACCGTCCGGGCCGCCCGGGCGCTCATCCACAAGCTCAACCCCAACTGCCTCCTGGAGGTGGACGGCGGCATCGACCCCGCCACCATCGGCGCGGCCTTCGCCGCCGGGGCGGACGTGTTTGTGGCCGGCTCGGCGGTGTTCGGCCGGCCGGACCGGGCGGCGGCCATCGCCGAGCTGCGGGGTGGCTGCCATGGCTAACAGCGCCTTTCCCCCCGCCCTGGACGCGCTGGTGGAGCAGTTCGCCCGCCTGCCCGGTGTGGGGCGCAAATCCGCCCAGCGGTTGGCCTTCTTCGTGCTGGGCCTGCCCGAGGCGGAGGTGGACGCCTTTGCCCAGGCGCTCTTGAACGCCAAGGGGGAGATCCACCGCTGCCCGGTGTGCCAGAACTTCTCCGAGGGGGACGGCCCCTGCGCCCTGTGCCGGGACTCCCGGCGGGATCGCGCCACCGTCTGCGTGGTGGCGGAGGCCAGGGACGTGGCCGCCCTGGAGCGGAGCCAGGAGTACCGCGGCCTCTACCACGTCCTCCACGGGGTCATCTCCCCCATGAACCACATCGGCCCCGACGACCTGACGGTGAAGGAGCTGTTGGAGCGGGTGAGCCAGGGGGAGATTCGGGAGGTCATCATGGCCACCAACCCGGACACGGAGGGGGAGGCCACCGCCATGTACCTCTCCCGGCTGCTGAAACCCTTCGGCGTGACGGTGACCCGCCTGGCCTACGGCGTACCGGTGGGCGGCCACCTGGAGTTCGCCGACGACGCCACCCTCATGCGCGCCCTGGAGGGCCGCCGGGAGATGTGACCCGGCGCTTCACGACACAGACAAAGCCCGGCGGCATCTTGTAGATGCCGCCGGGCTGAGACTGTCAAAGAAGCGGTCGAACCGCTTCTTTGACATTTTTTGCGGCCCGCTGCAGCGCACTCCCCGGCCGCCGCGAGGGCGGCCGACTCGCACGTTTGCGGGCCGAGATGTATTTTTTCCGACGTACACGCCGCCGGAAAAAATTTCCTATGAGTCTTTCGCGCCTAGCGGCGCGAAACTCTGCGAGGCTTTTTTGACAAGCTGAGCCCGGCGGCATCTCGAAGATGCCGCCGGGCTTTTGTGCGCTTAAAATCAATCGTCGTCGGCGTACTTGCTGACGGGGGTGGGGATGGGCTGGGTCTCGTTCTCCCGGTTGAGGCGGGCGTCC
>CANRLZ010000013.1 GCA_947631595.1 uncultured Oscillospiraceae bacterium | reverse complement strand
CGAAAATTTCCCTCCAAAACGCAAAAAACAGGCGGCTCGCCGGTGATTGGCGGGCCGCCTGGGGAGAGAGCGCTCAGCTGCGGTTGGGGAGGACGGAGGCGATGGACCCGGCGAAGCTGCTGAGGGGCAGGGTCTGGAGGACCACATGGCCCGGGCCGGTGACCACGGTGTTGAAGAACCCCTCGCCGCCCAGGAGCTTGTTCTTCAGCCCCTTGACGCTCTGGATGTCCACCGAACAGGTGGCGTCCATCATGGCCAGGTTGCCGGTGTCCACGATGAGCTGTTCCCCGGCTTTCAGGTCGTACTCCACGGCGGAGCCGTCGATCTCCACGAAGACGATGCCGTTTCCGGAGATCTTCTGCATGATGAAGCCCTCGCCGCCGAAGAAGCCCGCGCCCAGCTTCTTCTGGAAGAAGACGGACAGCTCCACGCCGGTCTCCGCCGCCAGGAAGGCGGACTTCTGGGCCACGATGGGCTTGTCGGGGCTGACCTGGATGGCCCGGATGGAGCCGGGGAAGCTGGAGCCGAAGGCGATCATGCCGGGGGCGCCCTTGGCGGTGTAGATGTTCTGGAACATGGACTCGCCGGAGAACATCCGCCCGAAGGCCTTGCCCACGCCGCCGGCGGAGGTGGTCATCTCCAGGTTGGGACTCATCCAGACCATGGAGCCCTTCTCCGTGATCATGGACTCCTCCGCCGCCAGATCGCACACCACTACGGGCATGGGTTCGCCGATGATATTGTAGTGCATGAAGCATCTTCCTCTCTGTTTTCAAATTTTTTCCGGGGGAAATGAACAAACGGCGCGGGGGTCAGTCCTCTTTGCGGAAAAGTGCCCGCAGCACAAGACCCACCCCCACGGCCATAGGTCCCACGATCAACAGCACATCCACCAGGGTCATGTGCCGAAAGCCGATGTGCATCCCCAGCAGCAGCGACACCACCAGCCCGGCCACCACCGCGCCGATGACGGTATAGCTCACCGCGCCGGGCCGCACCACGGCGAAGATGATGGCCAGAATGAGCAGAACCACCAGGACCGCCCCGGTGTTCACCCGCCCCAGGGTGTAGAAGCGGATGGTGGAGACATAGGCGTTTTTGAAGAGCATAAAGAGGCTCACCGCCACCAGCACCACGCCGAAGGCGAAGTCAAACCCCAGCTTGCGACCCATCTCCATCCCTCCTTGTCTCCTCTATTATACACGAACGCCGCCCCGGGCGCAACCTTTCACACAAAGACCGCCTGCACCAGGACCATGTAGACGACGGTGCCGCCCAGAATGCTCAGCAGGGTGTTGCGCCGCCAGATGTGGAGGGCGGCCACGATGAGGACGCCCAGGGCGGCGGGCAGCCAGTTGGCGGCGGCGGTGAAGGTCACGTTGCGCAGGCAGTAGATGATGAGCATCCCCATGATGGCGTAGGGCAGCTTGTCGCCCAGAAAGAGAATGTACCGGGGCGCCTCCCGCTTGCCGTTGAACACCAGGAAGGGGAGGAAGCGCAGGAGGAGGGTGACCAGGGCCACCACGCCGATCAGGATTGCGGTCTGAAGGTCACGCACGGCCCTTACCCCCCTTCGGATAGGTGGCGGAGAGGAGCAGGACGATGAGCGCCATGGCGGGGATGAGGAAGCGCTCCGGCCCAAAGATGAGCAGGCACGCCGCCGCGGAACCGACGCCCACCAGGGCGGCGCGGCGCTCCTTGGCGGTGAGCCACTGCTCTACGAAGACGGTGACAAAGAGGGCGGTCATGGAGAAGTCGATGCCGGTGGAGTTGAACGCCAGCACCGTGCCCAAAACCGCCCCCAGGGCGGTGCCCAAGACCCAGTAGCACTGGTCGAACAGGGTGACCAGAAAGCAGTAGAGCCGGGCGTCCCTGGCGTCTCCCGGCCAATCCCGGCCGTCGCAGAGCAGCGAGTAGGTCTCGTCGGTGAGGCCGAAGATGAGGTAGGGCTTGGCCTTGCCCATCTCCCGGTATTTGCCCACCATGGAGATGCCGTAAAAGAGGTGCCGGGCGTTCACCATCAGGGTCATCAACGCCGCCGACAGCGGCGAGGCCGCCGTGGCCAGCAGGTCGGCGGTGACATACTGCATCGCCCCGGCGTAGATCAAAACGCTGCACAGGATGGACCACCCCGGCGCGTACCCCCGGTCGTCCATGAGGATCCCAAAGCCCATGCCTAAGATCACATAGGCCGCCATCACCGGCAGGCTCTTCACAAACGCCCGCCGCACGATCCATTTTTTACCCATTCACCATCCCTCGATCTGTCTGTTTGATAATTTGCCCTCCCGCTGTCCACACCTGGGGAGAAGGGAAAGCGGAGGGGCCTCCCGCGGCCGGGAGGCCCCTCCGTCGTATCGACGATCCGAAAGCCCCCGCGGGGACGAATTACATGCAGGTGTAGCCGCCGTCCACGGGGACGGGGACGCCGGTGACGTAGCTGGAGGCGGGGGAGGCCAGGAAGATGGCGGCGGTGTCCAGCTCGCCCTCGTTGCCGTAGCGCTCCTCGGGGATCATGGTCTTGGCGTTCTGCTGGAAGAAGTCGGAGTCCAGCGTGTCCCGGGTCAGGTCGGTGTAGAAGTAGCCCGGGCAGATGGCGTTGACGGTGATGCCGCACTTGCCCCACTCCGCCGCCAGGGCGCGGGTGAGGTTGACCACGCCGCCCTTGGCCGCGTGGTAGGGGGAGGAGCCGGCGACCTTGTTGCCCACCAGGCCGTACATGGAGGCGATGTTGATGACGCGGCCGTACTTGGCGGGGATCATGGCCTTCTTGGCCACGGCGCGGGCCACCCGGAAGGTGCCGAAGAGGTCGATGTTCATCTCGTTGGCGAACTGCTCGTCGGTGATGTCCTCGGCGGGCGCCACCGCGCCGGTGCCGGCGTTGTTGATGAGGATGTCGATGCGGCCGAACTTGGCCAGCACGGTATCCACCATGGCGTTGACCGCGTCGGTGTCGGTGATGTCGCACTTCACGGCCAGGGTCTCCACGCCGTAGTCCTTGGCGATCTCCGCGGCCACCTGGTCGATGAGGTTCTGCCGCCGGGCGATGACCACGATGTTCGCGCCCTGGTTGGCCAGCGCCTTGGCCATCTGCACGCCCAACCCGGTGGACGCGCCGGTGACCAGCGCCACCTGGCCCTTCAGATCAAAGTAATTCTTCATCAAAACACATCCTCCTCGCTGCAAAATTTTTACAAAACGCACTCCTGAGATTGTACCCAAAAACCCCGCCGCTGTCAAGGCCCACAGGGGGGGAATATGCCGCCCGGACGCGCCCTCGATCCCTCCGTGCGCGTAGGCCGGAGCGGCCCTCATTCCCCTTGCCGGCGTCCGCTGGGCCAGTATGCGGAAGCGCTTGAAAGAGGGAGCCTGCGCGCGGCGGGAGTCGGAGAAAGACCCGCGTCAAGAAAACCGTCTCCACAGCCTAATGGATGACTGCCGCCGCCGTGTATCTCGGTGGGGCTTTTTGACGGTCGGCTGGAAGATCACATGGGTCTTCTGGCCGGTCGCAGGGGTCTTGTTCGCCGCTGTGATGCGCCTGTGTAATTTATTTATTGACAAAGAAAAAGAGAAATAGAGAAAATCTCTGCGGAGCGTAGAGTGCGTATTTCAGCGGAACTCTACGCTTCGTGTGTGTGAAATTTCAATGATTTATGCTATTCTGATCTTGCGGAGAGGAGGAGACGGTTATGGATCAAATCAAAATTGGAAAATTTATTGCGTCGATGCGAAAGGAACAGTCCTACACCCAGCGTCAACTTGCCGATATGCTTGGCATCAGCGATAAGACCGTGAGCAAATGGGAAAGAGGAAACGGGCTGCCGGAGGTTTCTCTGATGTTGCCCCTGTGCGAAACACTCCGCATCAGCGTCAACGAATTGCTTTCCGGTCAGCGCCTGACCGACTCCGAGTACAAAAACAAAGCGGAGGAGAATATGATGAATTTGGTAAAAGAAAAGGAAGAAAGCAGGAAAAAGATCGTACTTTCGGTAGCGGTTTGTTTCCTGACGATTTTATCCGGCGTGACATTGATTTTGTTATCCGGTGTGCTGGAAATGGAAATGTGGTTGCGCGTCCTGCTCGCTGTGATCGCATCGATAGTGATCGCGGGAGGGATTGCCGTGGCGGTCGTGCTTGACCTGTCAGCAGGAACCTTTGAATGCCCTAAATGCGGCACAAGGTTTGAGCCGAGTGCAATCGCCTATATTGCCGGGCCGCATACCATTACCAAGCGAAAGTTAAAATGTCCGAATTGCGGAAAAATATCCTACTGTAAAAAGAGGCTGACTCACTGAACGCCCCCCTTATCGCCGCTTCTTTTCCCGGTGGGGGCTGTTTGGCGTTCTCCGACTTCGGTTTATTCTCCATAGGCCGCGCCTTTTTGGAGGCCGGACATATCCGTATCCGCCAGAGAGAAGCTGACCCTGATCTACTTTGACTGGCTCTCTCCCCTGGACAGCAGCGCCACCGTCTCAATATGTTCTTCAGAGTCTAAACTCAATTCCATATCCTCCCGGATGATGGGCAACTTAAATTTGATGGACTTCAGCCACTGGCCGTTGGGCTGACGCTCCTCATAGACATGGACTTCTGAGATCAAAGACTCTACAAGTTGGCGGCGCTCCAGGGGGTTCATGACAGCATACAGGCGGTCAAAGTAAATGAGGACCTTGTAGATGTTGTCGCTGGTGACCTTGTCCGCCTCAATGGAGGCCTTCTTGGCTCGGGCTTCAATAAGCCGATTTTCAACAGATTCGATTTTATCGTACAGCTTGTAGATGCGCTCGTCCAGGTCATTTTTCTGGCGGAGGTAGTGCCGGTCATCCGGGTCCAGGCCATCCAGCTCATCCGTCAGACGGGATTTGAGGGAATAGACCTGGCGAAGCTCTTTCTCGTAGTTGGCGATCTCCTGGTCAATAGCGGCGGTGTCCACCTTCAAATTGATCTTCTCCTGCATCATGGCGGCGAATTTTGGGTTGCTCACCAGTTTGGTGATGACCTCCGCCACCGCTTCGTCCAGAAGCTCCTCCCGAATCTGCTTTTTGTAATCACACTTATGGCCCCGCAGCATAGTGCGGTGTTTGCAGCCATAGTAGTAAAAATCCTTGTAAAACGAACCGTCCGGATGTCGCTTGGAGCTTTTGTTGCCATACATTCCGGCGCCACACAGGGGGCATTTTACGATACCGGAGAGAAGATGGATATGCTCATCCTTTCCACGGTGGACATGCTCATACCGTTTGGCTTGGGCCAACAGCTTTACCTGGGCCTGCTGCCAGACCTCCTCCGTGACAATGGCCTTGTGCTGGCCATCTGCCAGAAGGTAATTGTCCTGATGGACCAGGTGGTAGTCGTTTCGGGTGCCGTGTACCTTTTCGGTTTTTCGGCGTCCGTAGGCGATCTTGCCGCAGTAGACGGGGTTTTTCAAAATCAAGCGAATAAGGTGAGCGTCAAAGAGTGTGTTTGTCCCATTTTGCCGGGGCAGCTTGCGAATACCGTGATCCTCCAGATACCTTGAAAGGCCGTTGGCGCCAATGTCGGTGTTGACATACTGGTCGTAGATGGTTCGGATGGCAACGGCTTCCTCCTCGTTGATCTCCAGCCGGCCATTCACCAGCCGGTAGCCGTAGGGGGCGAAGCCGCCGTTCCACTTGCCCTCTCTGGCCTTCTGGATGCGGCCCTCCATGGTTTGGACACGGATATTCTCCCGTTCGATCTCCGCCACGGCGGAGAGAACGGAGATCATCAGCTTCCCGGCATCCTTGGAGGAGTCGATGCCATCCTCCACACAGATGAGATTGACCCCAAAATCCTGCATGATCTGGAGGGTGGAGAGCACATCGGCGGCGTTTCGTCCGAAGCGGGACAGCTTGAATACCAGCACAAAGGACACGCCGTCTTTTCCGGATTTGATATCCTCCATCATTTGGGAGAACTCGGCCCGGCCTTCAATGGATTTACCTGATTTGCCCGCATCCTCGTATTCCCCTGCGATCTCATAGCCGTTATATTCGGCAAAGGCTTTCATCCGGGCTTTCTGGGCATCCAAGGAGTAGCCGTCCGTCTGCATAGCAGTGGATACACGGGTGTAGAGATAGACTTTTGTTGTTCCTCTGTCCATACCGTTCATGTTACGCTTGGCCCTCGGGAAGCTGGGGCAGGTTGCCGAGGTTCAAGGCTTGCAGGGAGCGCATTTGCTGAACGGCCAGATCCCGCAGGGCAACCAGCCGCTCCGACTGTGTCTTGCCCTGCTCAATAAGGATGGCGTTGTAGCTTTCCAGATTGGCCAGTATCAAAAGCTGTTGAAGGGTGGCCTCGTCCCGCATATTGTCCTTTTTGCCGGGGTGATTCTCCCGCCACTGCTTGGCGGTCAGACCAAACAGGGCCACATTGAGAAGGTCGGCCTCGCTGGCGTAAGTAAATGCGATCTGCTCTGCCGTCAGCTCCGGGGGGATCAGATTTTCCTTGATGGCATCGGTATGGATGCGGTAGTTGAGCTTGGCGATCTCCCGATTCAGGTTCCAGCCCAGGGAGATGCGGCTGCTCTCATCAGATTTCAGCCGCCGGTAGTCCTTCATCACATAGAGCTGAAATTCGGGGGAAAGCCAGGTGGCAAAGGCCATGGCGATATCCATGTGGGCATAGGTGCCGCCGCCGTAACGGCCGGACTTGACCACAATGCCGATGGCGTTTACACCCTTGATCCATTTTGCGGGAGACATGGTAAATGCGTTAGAGCCGGCCTGACTTTTAAACCCATCGAATTCGACGGGTTTAAAATCCGGGTTATGCAGACTCTCCCAAAGGCCAAGGAATTCAATGACATCCCGGCCCCGCATCCAGTTGCGGATCACATCGTTTGGTTCGTCGCTCTTATATTTTGCCAGATCGGTCAAGGAGATAAATTCGTTTTCAAAGTCTGTGGTATAGATGCCGATATCAATTCCTTTGGCGTGGATGACCTCTTTCTTGATTGGATTTCCCATAAAAGGAACACCCCCTACATTTGTTTGGACAACTCTATCACGATAATCATACCATAGCTTCCGAGCCTTTGCAACAAGGAGTTTGGGTCATTTCGACATCTTTTTCTGTGCTGCACGGTCTGGGTGCGGGGTCGGGCAGAGCATTCAAATCCAGTTTGTCTATATACTTTTCAATCAATCCGGCCAACAGATTTGCCAGGCCACTCCATTCGTCTCCTGTGGACATGAATATCTCTACCTCCCTCTTGACAAAATTGATGTAATTGATTATGATAATTATATCAATTACAACCGTCTATTCTATAGACGGTGAGGAGGTCAAAAACGGTACACATGAACAAAGGAATTTTGAAAAAGACGATGGCGGACCAAAAGGAAGAACGGCTGGACGCCAAGCTGAAGGCCCTGGCAATGGAGGGAAAGTGGGACGAGGTGATAGCCGAGCTGGATCGCTTTGATGAAAACAACGAGCGGCGGCATCGGGAGCATCGGGATGACCGGGACTTGACATTGCTGGACCGACAATATTGCGAAGGTGAGTGCGGCTTTATTGGACTACGGAGTTTGTGCAGGACGGAGGATTGGGATGAAATCATTTTCTCACAAGACCCGGAAGAGTTGTACCAACTGGTGGAGGAATACCCGGTAAGTGCAGCCCTGCGGGAACTGACACCAAAGCAGAAAGAGATCCTGCTGAAGAATATCGTCTGGGGCATTCCGACAAAAGATTTGGCGGAGGAAGCCGAGTGCAGCGTCCGTAATATCACCAAGCAGCGACAGAGAGCATTGGAGCGGGTGCAATGGCTGGTGACGGGAAAGACCGACATAGAACGGGAAAATCAGTTCTAAAAACAGAAAAAGGCCCAAGCCGTACTTGCGGCCTGGGCTGAAATATGATACATTGATTACATAGATTACATTGGAGGAATCTTCATGGAGAAGCAAGCCACGTTTTCTGATTTGACCGTGCTGTGGAAACGGTGGTCGGAGTACCGGGTGGTAGAGCAAACCTTCAACCGACGAAAGTTTCGCTATCTGGTGCCTGTACCGGGAGCTACAGAGATGACCTATAACTGCGCTGAACACGCCGAGCAGATGGTGGCTGATGCCTTGGAGCTGGGACGGCAGCTCAATATGGAGGGCGCCGACCAAGACTGCCTGTGTGCCGATTTTGCGGCCCGCTACGGCCTTTTAGGGCCGGATGTGGAGCTGGGACAAGCCATCGGTGAAGGGCCGGACACGCCCCCGCCATTCCGCCCTGTGGGCACGGCGGAATATGGTGAGGATATGGAGTTGTTTCAAAAAGAGTTTAAGCGGCTGTATCAGCACCTTCTCCATGCCAACGGAGGAGAGAAAGCTCCTGCCGGGGAACTGATCGGCCTGTTGCCCTATCGGCTGACAGCGGGCCGGACGCCCCAACTCATCTGGGAGATCAAAAGCTTGGAGTCACTGCTACGGCTGACCTATGCGGCCCTGATCACAGCGCCGAACAAAACACTCAAGACCTGCAAAAATTGCGGGAGGGTGTATTACAATTCGCGAGCTAAAAGTAAGTTCTGCTCAACGAGATGTAGAAACGTTTATAACGTGAGAGCGTTTCGAGAGAAATGACCTTTGAGGTTATATGAAGAGGGGCAGAAGGAGACAGGAAATTATAATTTACAGTGAGGGATTGACCATGCTAAGTAAAGCAGAGAAGGATTACTTAATTGATCTATTGGACAAAGGAGAGGAAATCCCAGAAGAATTTCGAGGCAAACTCTTTCCTACTATTCACAAAGAATATGAACTTGTATACGCGGAGAAAATTCGCAAAGAGGATTTACTTGCTGACGATGATGGCTCGTTTCCTGTTCCCTTACAAATTGAGAAAGTGTTTGGTGGTGCGGAACATCCTGCTTATGCAGATGGTTGGCGCAATATGATTGTCTTTGGAGACAATCTGCAATTTCTTAAAACTATTTATAAGAATGAAGATTCGATTATAAAGGATACCGTGAAAGGAAAGGTAAAACTTGTCTATATTGATCCGCCCTTTGCAACTACAGAGGATTTTCAGAACAAAGAAGGAGCAAAAGCATATACGGATAGAAAAAGAGGAGCTGAATTTATTGAATATATTCGCCGTCGGCTAATTCTGATTCGCGAAGTTTTAGCTGATGACGGCTGTATTTTTGTCCACCTTGACTGGAAAAAAGCTCATTACATCAAGATAATACTTGATGAAGTTTTTGGGGAAACAAATCTTGTTAACGAAATAGTTTGGCATTATCCGGATAATTTTCAGGGAAATGTGAACGGTTTTGCAAATAATCATAATGTGATTTTTTGGTATTCAAAATCTGGACGATATACCGCCAATAAGATTTTGATTCCGCTAAAGAAAAGGACAATGCGCGATAAGCGTGTATGGTCCTCAGAAGAGAAAAAACTCGTATCTGCGCGGGATGAAGAAGGCAAACTGATATATGAAGAATTTACGGAGAAAAAGGCTGATGATGTTTGGGATATTGGGCAAAGTTCGACAACTAAAAAGACAAGTTTAGAGTTTATTGATTATCCTACTCAAAAGCCAGAAGAATTGATTAGAAGAATAGTGCTTGCAGCGTCAAATGAGGGCGATATTGTTATGGACTGCTTTGCTGGCTCTGGAACGGTAGCGGCAGTCGCCGAAAAATTGGGACGTAAGTGGATTCTTTGCGATATCGGGAAATTATCTCATTTTACATCGCAGAAAAGACTACTTGAAATTCAGAAATCAAAATCGTTGACAAAGAAGAATAAAAAATATGGGCACATGGCAAAAAACTTTATAACATGTTCATTAGGAACTTATGATTTGAAAACAGCGTTGGACATGGAATTTGGCAAGTATAAAGAATTTGTGTCTGGATTGTTTAATATTAATTTGAAACAACACAAAATTGGCGGATATTCCTTTGATGGAGAAAAAGATGGAAACCCGGTGGTAATTTTCAATTACAATTTGTACGCTAATTCCAACATTGACGAATTATTTCTTGGAGACATTAGTGCTCATATAGGGAGTAGATTAGCTGGAGGAAGGATATATATTGTTTCCCCGTCTACTCGTGTAGATTATATTGCGGATTATGAGGAGATAAACGGAATTCGGTACTACTTCCTAAAGATCCCATATCAAATAATTAAGGAGCTCCACCACAAGGATTTTAAGAAATTTAGACAGCCACGGTCTAAGGCGGATATTAATGCTTTAGATGAATCGATTGGATTTTCGTTCAATAGGATGCCTAAAGTTTGTAGCGAGATAGAAATGACAAGTCAAAAAGTGATTATTAAAATACATAGCTTTTCTTCTGAGGAACCTCGTTCTGGGAAAACTTCTGAAGAGAAGGGAATGAGCGGATTTGACCTGCTTTCAGCGGTGTATATTGACAGACATTATAATGGGAAAGAATTTATTATGACGGATGTATTTTTCTCGGATGAAATCAAACAGGAAGACAAGCAGCTTAAAATAGAATTAGCAAAAGAGTCTATCGGCGATAAAATTATGGTTATTTATACAGATATCTTTGGCAATGATTTGACAGAGAGCTTTTCCTTATAGGAGGGGGCAATTATGCAAGAGATAAAAACATTTAAACAGTCTGAGCTGGTTCTAAAAGTTAATAGTGTGTATGATACGAGGGCCTTGGACTTATGCGCTTGGGATCCCTTTATTGATAGGCTGTGCGGAGATCGGACTTATCAAAAAGAAGCAATTAAGGCGTCTATTATTTACCTTGCGTCTGGTCAATACAAATCGTTACAGGATTTGGCTAAATATAATTATACTTTGAACGCTGCTCTTCGAGATAAGTATACATCGTTAGATGATTTTGTTGCGGCACTTCAAATGAAAGAGAAAATATACGCTAATATTGATTTAGCTACAGGTACGGGAAAGTCGTATGTAATATATGGAATAGCGCAAATTGCACTTGGAGTAGGACTTGTCAAAAGAGTGTTGGTTCTGTGTCCTTCCCTTACAATAGAAAGAGGCCTAACGGAAAAATTTGAAAAACTTAGTGGAGATGCTGGTTTAAAGGCGTTGATTCCGGAAAGTGCAACATGCAAGAATCCGAGTATCACCAATGCGAATAAGACGGTTGAAGCTGGTGAGATATGTATTGAGAACATACATGCTGTTTATGAAACAACGGGGTCTTCCATAGACGATAGTTTTATGTGGAAAGGGAGGGACACACTTGTCTTAAATGATGAAGCGCATCACATCTTCAACAAAATGGCTGATGGGGATACGAGCATAAAACAGTGGAAAAAGTTTTTGCTCAGTGATAAATTTGGGTTTCAATATATGCTGGGTTTTACGGGAACGGCCTATATTGAAGATGAATATTTCCCAGATGTGATTTATCGATATTCGTTACGCCAAGCGATACAAGATCGTGTGGTGAAAAATGTTGACTATGTAAGAGAGGACGAAAGCCAAGGGAATAACGAACGGTTTCAAAAAATATATCAAAATCATAGGGATAATATTGAAAGATACCCTCTAATAAAACCTTTATCAATTCTGATTACACGTGACATCAAGCGTGCTAAAGCTCTATATGTTGAATTTGTGAGTTTTTTGTCCAAACAGGAAAGTAAAACACCTCAAGAGGTGGAAACAAAGGTTCTCATTGTTACATCGGCTCGAGAACATAAAGCCAATATATCAAGGCTGAAATATGTGGATGATAAAACTGACACCACAGAGTGGATTATCTCTGTTTCAATGCTGTCAGAGGGATGGGATGTCAAGAATGTTTTTCAAATCGTTCCATGGGAGGATAGGGCGTTCAATTCCAGGTTGCTTATTGCTCAGGTCTTGGGGAGAGGGCTCCGAATTCCGGATGCGTATCAGTCCCCGCAGCCGAAAGTGGTGGTATTTAACCACAAAGCATGGAGCAGTAAAATTAAGCGGTTAGTTGATGAGGTCTTGGAAATTGAGGCGCGGATAAGCAGTGTGGTTATGGAAGAAGGGCGAAGTGTATACCATTTTTCTGTTAAGAATATTAACTATTCCACTGAGCCAATAACGATAGACAAACCAGTAGAGTCAAGTTCAGTAGATTTTACAAGATTGATGAAAGAGGGTATTGTACTGGAATCACAATCTGTGGAAGTGGAACGAGGTACTACATATGAAACGGTTCTTGGCGGGAAACCACGGGAGCGGAATTATGCTATTCGACATGTGACCTGGACCATAGATGAAGTAATAGATAAACTGTTCGAGGAGTTTGAGCAGAGAGAATGGGAAGGAAAGACATTGAAATTGGGGGAGGATGAATATACGCAGAACGCTTTGCCCCCAAGGAAAGTTATCGAAGACATTGTGAGGCTTTCCATGAAAAAGAGAGGAAACCATGGCGAAGAAATGATAGAAGCGAATGTCCACAAAGTACTTTCGGCATTTACCCCTTTGCTGAGGAAGAACAAAAAGTCAATCAGTTCTAAATCTGTTGCAAATGATATGTTTGATATCTCGACAAAAATTTTGACCAAACAGTCTACAAGCGTTGGGATGCTTAGGCAAGATCGGACAATTTTTTTAACAAATAACTGGGAACAAGAGATACTGGATGGTGAGCAGAAAGAGATCATTTCAGAAGTGCTGGAAGATGAATCCCTCCCAAAATCATCCTCAAAAGAAATAGATTATTGCCTGTTTAAGACCCCGGTAACTACAGTTATAACAGCATCTAAGCCCGAACGGAAGTTTGTTGAGATGCTTTGCAAAAGGGAAAATGCGGATTTGCTGACGGCGTGGATAAAGTCTCGGGATAGAGGCTTTTACGAAATCGAATATACTTGTCGGCATGGCTCCAGAGATTCAAAATCAAGAAGATATCACCACGACAAATTTAATCCTGATTTTTTCTTGAAGGTTAACAAAGATGGCGTGACATATTTTCTCGTTATTGAGATAAAGGACGATGGTGACGATTGTGATGAGAACAAAGCAAAATACAAGTATGCAGTACAACATTTCATTGAGCTCAATGGACGCTTAGAAGGACAAAACATTCCGGAACGATATATTTTTCATTTCCTTTCACCGGATGCGTATGATGTGTTTTTTCAACATCTGAAAGATGGGACGGTACTCGAAGGGCAAGGAAGGTTCAGATGTGCACTTGAAAATATGCTTGAGGATGCTCAACCTATATCGTAAGGGCGAATGCCTATTGTAACCACATGAGGTGGGAAAAACTTGAGTATTAAGATTCAAACTTTTGCTGGTATTCCTGCTCTTGAACTGCCTCTCCATACTGCTCTTTTAACCCTTCCAGTACCGCTTCTGGGATAGAGCGGAGAAAGTCCTGGTATTCCCGCAGCTCATAGATCAGCGACAGGCCCTCTTGGTGCTCTTGCTGGAGCTCCCACTGGGCCTGTTTTGCTTGCTCCCGCAAGACCGTTTCATTGTAGCGCATGAGCCGGAGTTGTTCTTCATAGGGTTTCAACTTGGCCTCAAAAGCGTTGACCTGGGGATACCACCGTTCCAGCAACTTCAAAACTTTTTCTTTCTGCTTATTGGCGTTGAGAGGGCCGATGCGCTCCAATTCCTTCTGGATCAGAGTCATTTCTTCCGTCAAACGGTGGGCCTGCTTATAGAGCCAAGTGGGGATGTGCTTGCGCTTGGTAACGGCAGCGGACTCGCCCCGCTCAAGGGAAGGGAACTCGGCGCTCATGTGGTCGTGGAATTTGTCCTGCCACCCTACCAGCTTTTCCCGCCCGCCGATGACCTCCTTGGCGGAAAGCCGGTTGTCGGGAGTGAGCGGAACAAAGCACAAATGCATATGGGGGTTGCGTTCATCCATATGGACTACGGCGGAGAAGATGTTTTCGGCACCCACTTCCTTCTTGAAAAATTCCAACGCCCGCTCAAAATAGCGGCGCACTCTTTCTTCCGGGAGGTCAGCTAAAAACTCCGGGGAGGCGGTGACGATGGTGTCGATAAATTTCACACTGTCTTTGCGGACTTTCATTTTGGGATTTTTCCGCTGGGCCCTTTCGATGCGGGACTGAATTTCGGCATAGTATTTCATCTGGGGCTCTACCAGATGGTAGTTGAGATGGCTCCGCTCCCGGTCCACATCCGGGTTGCTGGCGTACTGTTCCTTCCGGCGTTCATGGTGCTTTTCCAGGGCGCTGGCCGGGCCGCCCTTTCGTTTGGCGAAACGCATGATAGCATAAGGCATAAAACAAAACTCCTTTCTTTGATGGCAGAACTGGGCGGAGAACGGCAGGTTTTTCACATACCGCCCCGCCGGATGGAACCGCCGCCGAAAGGCGAGCGCCGACCAGCGACCTCTTTCTGGCGGCGGTTCCCCGCCCACAAAAAACGCCCGGCTCCCGATGGGGGAGCCGAGCGTTTTTGCGTGCGGCTGTCGGGGCGGTATAACGCACTATACCTTGCCGCCCCGTTGGGGCTGGCAAGGTGTGCGCCGGGGACACCCCGGACCCCGAAAAGCAGAGGGAAAAGCAGCGGAGACAGCCACGAATTGCGATGGCTGTCTCCGCTGTGTGAGGAGAACTATATCATACCAAAATGCTCCAATGCTGCCCGGATGGCAGTTTCCTTTTCGGGCGGGCATTTGGGTTGACGGGAGGTGTCTGATTTTGGTGGGTTGTAGCTTTGCCCTACCTCCAGGCCACATTTTCTCTTGACCTGGGAGATATACAGGTTGGAGACCTTTAATCCAAATTGATTCAGTACATACGCCTTGAGCTCGTCATAGGTGGCCTTGCTCTCTGCGGCGGTCACATCCAACTCGCTCAGATTCAGGTCTACTTCAATGTGCTTGTCGACCTTGAGTTTGGTCAACAGGCACACCGTCTCCACATGGTAGGTGCGTGGGAACATATCCACCGCCTCGGCGCGGGTGAGGGTGTAGGCGGGGGAGAGGGCCTTCACGTCCCGGGCCAGGGTGGCGCAGTCGCAGGAGAGGTAGACGATGCGGCGGGGGGACATTTGCAGGAGAGTGTCTATCACGTCCGGGGCGAGGCCCTTCCGGGGCGGGTCCACCACCGCCACCTGGGGGCGGACGCCCTCCTGGGCCAGCTGCGCGGCGGCCTGGGCGGCGTCGCCGCAGAGGTAACGAACGTTAGCCAGACCGTTCCGCCGGGCGTTCTCCCAGGCGTCCTCCACCGCCTGGGGGACGATCTCCACCCCGATGATCTGCCCGGCCTGCTTGGCCAGGGTGAGGCCGATGGTGCCGGTGCCGCAGTAGAGATCCAGCACCGTCTCACCGCCGGTGAGGCCGGCAAATTCCCCGGCCAGACCGTAGAGCACCTCCGCTTGGGGGCGGTTCACCTGGTAGAAGGAGGGGACGGAGAGGCGGAAGGTGAGGCCGCACAGCTCGTCCAGCAGGAAGTCCTCCCCCCAGAGGGTGCGGTACTCCTGACCTAAAATCACGTTGCCCCTGCGGGTGTTGCCGTTGAGGCTAATGCCTGTTAGCTTTGGTTCGGCGGCACGGAGCAGTTCCACCAGTTCGTCCTCTCTGGGAAGCGAATGACCGTTAGCCACGATGCAGCAGAGGACGCCGCTCCGGGCGGAGCGGAGGAAGAGGTGGCGCACCAGGCCCTTGTGCCCGCGCTCGTCGTAGGCGGGCACATTCCACCGCCTCATCCACGTCCGCAGGGCCTGGGCCAGCGGGCCGGCCCCCTCCGGCTGGAGCAGGCAGTCGGCCACGTCCACTACCCGATGGGTGCGCTCCCGGTAGAAGCCCACCTTTGGCCCGGCCGCCACGGGGAACTGGACCTTGTTGCGGTAGCGCGCGGTGGCCGCCGAGCCGTGGATGAGCACCGCGCCGGGATCCGCCCCGCCGATGCGGGTCAGCGCCTCCCGCACCTTCCCGGCCTTGAAGGCGAGTTCCGCTTCGTAGGTCATGTGCCGGGTCTGGCAGCCGCCGCACTGGGCGTAGTAGGGGCAGTCCGGCGCCACCCGGTCCGGGGAGGGGGCGGGGATGGCCTCCACCCCCGCCCAGGCCGCCCGGTGGCCCACGTGCTCCAGCACGATCCGGCAGGTCTCCCCGGGCAGGGCGCCCTTGACAAAGACCACCTGGCCGTCGATCCGGGCCACGCCCTGTCCCTGGGAGGCGAGGGCCTCCACGGTGACGGTGTGGCGCTGACCCTCCAGCAGCATGGCGCGCACCTCCTTTTTCTTGGTATTTTAGCACACCCGGCCCACCCGTGCAAGGCGGCGGGTTGGGCGGTTTTTTTACAAAAAACACTTTTCTGATAGAGGTATGTGTGGTACAATAGGGGACACTCTACAATGGATATTTTTGCGGAAAGACAGGTGAACCCTATGGGACTGGTGACAAAGCTCTTCGGGACCCACTCCGACCGGGAGCTGAAGAAGATCGACAAGCTGGTGGGGCGCATCGAGGCCCTGGAGGAGGAGTATAAAGCCCTCTCCGACGACGAGCTGAAGGCCATGACCCCCAAGCTGAAGGCCCGCCTGGCCGCCGGGGAGACCACCGACGACATTTTGCCCGAGGCCTTCGCCACCGTGCGGGAGGCGGCCTGGCGGGTGCTGGGCCTGCGGCCCTACCGGGTACAGCTGGTGGGCGGCATCATCCTCCACCAGGGGCGCATCGCCGAGATGAAGACCGGCGAGGGCAAGACCCTGGTGGCCACCCTGCCCGCCTACCTCAACGCCCTCACCGGCGAGGGGGTGCACATCGTCACGGTGAACGACTACCTGGCCAAGCGGGACAGCGAGTGGATGGGCAAGGTCTACCGCTTCCTGGGCCTGACGGTGGGGCTGGTGATCCACGCCGTAGAACCCCGGAGCCGCCGGAGCGCCTACGAGGCGGACATCACCTACGGCACCAACAACGAGTTCGGCTTCGACTACCTCCGGGACAACATGGCCATCTACAAGTCCGAGCTGGTCCAGCGGGGCCACGCCTTCGCCATCGTGGACGAGGTGGACTCCATCCTCATCGACGAGGCGCGCACCCCCCTCATCATCAGCGGCCAGGGGGAGCAGTCCACCCAGCTCTACACCATCGTGGACAGCTTTGTGGCCCGCCTGCGGGGCAAGCGGGTGGCCAGCGTGGACGAGAAGGCGGAGGAGGATCCCGACGAGGACGCGGATTACATCGTGGACGAGAAAGCCCGCACCGCCACCCTCACCGCCCGGGGCATCGCCAAGGCCGAGCAGCAGTTCCAGATCGAGAACCTGGCCGACCCGGAGAACTCCACCCTCTCCCACCACATCAACCAGGCCATCCGCGCCCACGGGGTCATGCGCCGGGACATCGACTACGTGGTGAAGGACGGGGAGGTCATCATCGTGGACGAGTTCACCGGCCGGCTCATGTTCGGCCGCCGGTACTCCGAGGGCCTGCACCAGGCCATCGAGGCCAAGGAGCGGGTCACCGTGGCCCGGGAGAGCAAGACCCTGGCCACCATCACCTTCCAGAACTACTTTCGCCTCTACGACAAACTCTCCGGCATGACCGGCACCGCCCTCACCGAGGCGGAGGAGTTCGGGCAGATCTACGAGCTGGACATCGTGGAGGTGCCCACCAACCGCCCCCTCATCCGCCAGGATCACCATGACGTGGTGTACAAAAACGAGGCCGGGAAGTTCCGCGCCATCGCCGCCCAGGTGGCGGAGTGCCACGCCAAGGGCCAGCCGGTGCTGGTGGGCACGGTGTCCATCGAGAAATCCGAGCTTGTGAGCAGGATGCTCACCCAGAAGGGCATCCCCCACAACGTCCTCAACGCCAAGAACCACGAGCGGGAGGCGGAGATCGTCGCCCAGGCGGGCAAGCTGGGGGCGGTCACCGTGGCCACCAACATGGCAGGCCGCGGCACCGATATCATGCTGGGGGGCAACGCGGAGTTTTTGGCCAAGGCGGAGTTGCGCAGGCAGGGCCTCACCGATGAACTCATCGCCGAGGCCACCGGCTTTGCCGAGACGGACGACCAGGACATTCTGAACGCCCGAAAGGCCTTCGCGGAGGCGGAGGAGAAGTACAAGACGGAGATCGCCCAGGAGGCCGAGCAGGTCCGGGCGGCGGGTGGCCTGTTTATCCTGGGCACCGAGCGCCACGAATCCCGGCGCATCGACAACCAGCTTCGGGGCCGCGCCGGTCGACAGGGCGACCCCGGCGAGAGCCGGTTCTTCCTCTCGTTGGAGGACGACATCATGCGCCTCTTCGGCTCGGAGCGGGTGATGAGCATGATGGAGGCCCTGGGGGTGGACGAGGACACCCCCATCGAGCAGAAGATGCTCTCCAACGCCATCGAGTCGGCCCAGAAGCGGGTGGAGTCCAAGAACTTCCAGACCCGGAAGACGGTGCTGGAGTACGACGACGTGATGAACACCCAGCGGGAGGTCATCTACAAGCAGCGCCGGGAGGTGCTGGACGGCAAGGACCTCACCGAGGGCGTGCGGAACATGATCGAGAACGTCATCTCCCGCCAGGTCACCGGCCACCCCCTCCAGAGCGGCAGCTACACCGCCGAGGACGTCGCCGCCATCACCGCCCCCTTCCGCGGGCTGTTCCTGGATCCCGCCGACCCGGCGCTTTCCAACGAGGCGCTCTCCAGCCTGGCCCCCCAGGCGCTCACCGATAAGCTCCTGGAGGCCGCCAAAGCCCGCTACGCCCAGCGGGAGGCCCACTTCGGAAGCGAGATGACCCGGGAGATCGAGCGGGTGGTGATGCTGCGGGTGGTGGACGAATACTGGATGGACCACCTGGACGCCATGACCGAGCTGCGCCAGGGCATCGGCCTGCGGGCCTACGGCCAGACCGACCCCAAGGTGGAGTACAAGCGGGAGGGCTACGAGATGTTCCAGGCCATGGTGGCCGCCATCCAGGAGGAGACCGTCCGGCGGCTCTTCCTGGTGCAGCTCCGGCAGGACCAGGAGGTGAAGCGGGAGCGGGTGGCCAAGGTCACCGGCGAGTCCGGCGCCTCCGACGGCACCGTGAAAGCCCAGCCCAAACGGGCGGCGGCCAAGATCGGCCGGAACGACCCCTGCCCCTGCGGCAGCGGGCTGAAGTGGAAGAAATGCACCTGCAAGGAGTACCACCCCGACCAGGATTGATTTGGTTGGAATTCGAGAAAGCACGACAACGGAGAGGATTGTAAGGCGCTTTGATTACAAACTGTGTAGGTGAATTGGAATATCTGGCGTCTCCGCTCCTGGCCACGCCCCACGGGTTTTCCACCCGTCTGGGCGGCGTGTCCCGGGACCATCTGGCCTCCCTGAACCTGGGCGTCCACCGGGGCGACCGGGCGGACTGCCTCCGGGAGAACTACCGCCGCTTTCGCGCCGCCACCGGCACGGAGGCGCCCCGGCTGGCCACCGTCCACCAGGTCCACGGGAGGGCGGTCTGGGCGGTGACGGAGGCGGACGGGCAGGCCGACCCCCTGGACGACACGCCGCTGGAGGGGGACGGTCTGGTCACCGACCGCCCCGGCGTGACGCTGATGGTCTTTTACGCCGACTGCGTGCCCATCCTCTTTTTCGACCCGGTGCGCCGGGCGGTGGGCGCCTGCCACGCCGGGTGGCGGGGCACCGCCGCCGGGGTCGCCCGCGCCACGGTGGAGGCGTTGGAGGCCCGCTACGGCTGCCGCCGGGGGGATATCCGGGCGGCCATCGGCCCGGCCATCGGCCCGTGCTGTTTTGAGACGGATGCCGACGTGCCCCAGGCCATGGAGGCCGCCCTGGGCGGGTTGGCCAAGCCCTGGGTCCGTCAGGCCGGGGCGAAGTACCACGTGGATCTGAAGGCCATCAACCGGGCGATTTTGCTGGACGCGGGGCTTTCGGAGGCGCACGTGGAGAAGAGCGACGTGTGTACCTGCTGCGAGCACCAGCGCTACTGGTCCCACCGCTACACCCACGGCCTGCGGGGCAGCCAGGCGGCGGCCATCCAGCTGGAGGCGGCGCCGTGAGCCGGGCGCTGCGGGCCTTTGCCCTGGCGGCGGCGTTGGCCCTTGTGTTGACCGGGTGCGGCCCGGAGGCGGCGGAGCCGTCCCCCACCCCCACGCCGGCACCCGCCCAGACCGCCGCCCCGACCCCGGCGCCCCAGGCGTTCACCCTGCCCCTGGACCCCAAGGGGGGCTGGGACCCCTACAACGGGAGCGGAAATCTGAACCTGATGCCCCTGCTCTACGAGAGCTTATTTGAGCTGGACGGCGCCTTTACCTGGCACCCCGCCCTGGCGCGGGAGGCCACGGCGTCGGAGGACGGCCTGAGCTGGACGGTGAAGCTCCAGCCCGGCGTCACCTTCTCCAACGGCCAGAGCCTGGACGGCGCCGCCGTGGCCGCCGCGGTGCGGGCGGCCAAGGGGGAGGGGAGCGTCTACGCCACCCGGCTGGCCGCCGTCCGCGACGTCACCGCCCCGGACGCCGAGACGGTGACCTTCACCCTCGCCGCCCCCAACGCCCGGTTCCCCGCCCTGCTGGACTTCCCCATCGCCCTGGCGGACAAGGCCGGGACGTGGGGCACCGGGGCGTACACCCTCCAGGGCGACAAGCTGGTCGCCCGGGGCGACTGGTGGCGGGGCGTGGAGCCGCCGGTGGATGAGATCGCCCTGATGGAGATCGGAAACGCCGAGGCGCTGGTGAGCGCCTTCAACGAAGGGCTGCTCTCCCTGGCCGCCCAGGACCCTACCGGGCTGAACCCCCTGGGCTATTCGGGCAACTACCAGAGCTGGGAGTACGCCACCTCCGACCTCCTGTACTTAGGATTCCAGTGCGCCAGCGGGCCGTGCCGCGCCGCGGACTTCCGCCGGGCGGTGAACCTGGCCCTGGATCGGCAAGGACTGGTGGATCAGGCCCTGGGCGGCCACGCCGCCGCCTCCGCCCTGCCCGTGCCCGTCGGCAGCGCCCTCTATGACGCCGCCGCCGCCCAAGCCCTCACCGGCGACCTGATGGCCGCCGCCCAGGCGCTGGACGGGGCGGGCTACCCCGCCGGGGAGGACGGCGCCCGCCGGGGCGTTCGGGCGCTGCGCCTGGTGGTGAACTCCGACAACGCCTACAAGAGCCAACTGGCCCAGGCGGTGGCGGACACCCTGGGGCAGCTGGGCCTGTCCGTCAACGTGCAGACCCTGAGTTGGGAGGACTACAAGGCGGCGCTGACCCGGGGGGACTTCGACCTCTACCTGGCGGAGTGCCGCCTCACCGGCGATCTGGACCCCAGCCCGTTTCTCACCAAGGGCAGCGGCCTCTACTACGGCGGCTTTGCCGACGGGGGTCTGTCCCAGGCGTTGGCAAACGCCAAGGCCACGGGCGCGTGGGCGGCGTTTTACCAGGCCTGGGCACAGCAGGCGCCGCTGGCGGTGATCTGCTTTAAGACCGAGCAGCTTTTGACCCAGTGGGGGCAGGTGACCGGGGCGGAGCCCACCCAGGGCAACCTCTTCTACCGCCTGGAGAACTGGACGATCGGATAATCATTTCAAAGGGGAGAGAGATATGGTATTTCGCTGTTATGTGGAAAAGCGGCCGGGCTTTGACGTGGCCGCCCGGGCGCTGGCGCGCGACCTGAGCCAGCAGTTGGGCCTCAAGGGTCTGACCGGGGTGCGGGCGCTGAAGCGCTACGACGTGGAGGGCTTGAGCCAGGCGGACTTTGCGCGGGCCAAGGCCATCGTCTTCGCCGAACCCCAGGTGGACCTGGTCTACGATGAGGAGCTGCCCGCGGTGGACGGTCCGGTGGAGGTGGTGCCCATCGAGGCGCTGCCCGGCCAGTTTGACCAGCGGGCGGACTCCGCCTGCCAGTGCGTGCAGATGCTCACCGGCGGGGAGCGCCCCCTGGTGCGCTGCGCGGACGTGTATCTCCTCCAGGGGACGCTGACCCCGGAGGAGGTCCAGGCGGTGTGGGGGTATCTGCTCAACCCCGTGGAGTGCCGCCGGGCCTCCCTGGACAAGCCCGCCACCCTGTCCCAGACCTACCCCGAACCCCCCGACGTGCCCACGGTGGAGGGCTTTTGCGCCAAAGACGAGGCCGAGCTGGACGCCCTTCGCGGGGAGATGGGCCTTGCCATGGACCTGGAGGACCTGAAGTTCCTCCAGGGGTATTTCCGCCGCGACGAGGGCCGCGACCCCACCGTCACCGAGATCCGGGTGGTGGACACCTACTGGTCCGACCACTGCCGCCACACCACCTTCTCCACCCACCTGGACAGGGCCGACATCGACCACCCCGCGGTGGCGGCGGCCTACGGGCGGTATCTGGCCGCCCGGGAGGAGGTCTACGGCCCGGAGAAGGCCGCCGCGCGGCCCCAGACCCTCATGGACATCGCCACCGTGGCCTCCAAGGTGCTGAAAAAGCGGGGCGAGCTGCCGGAGCTGGACCAGAGCGAGGAGATCAACGCCTGCTCCATCCGGGTGAACGCCCAGGTGGACGGGAAGCCGGAGCCGTGGCTCCTCATGTTCAAAAACGAGACCCACAACCACCCCACCGAGATCGAACCCTTCGGCGGCGCGGCCACCTGCATCGGCGGGTGCATCCGCGACCCCCTCTCCGGCCGGGTGTACGTCCACCAGGCCATGCGGGTCACCGGCTGCGGCGACCCCCGCGCGCCCCTTCGGGAGACCCTCCCCGGCAAGCTGCCCCAGCGCAAGCTGTGCCAGACGGCGGCGGCGGGCTACTCCAGCTACGGCAACCAGATCGGCCTGGCCACCGGCCTGGTAGAGGAGGTGTACCACCCAGGCTACATCGCCAAGCACCTGGAGTGCGGCGTGGTGGTGGGGGCGGCGCCGGAGGGGAACGTCCGCCGGGAGCGGCCCGTGCCGGGGGATGTGGTCATCCTCCTGGGCGGCCGCACCGGCCGGGACGGCATCGGCGGCGCCACCGGCTCCAGCAAGAGCCACGACAGCAAGAGCCTGGACACCATGGCCTCCGAGGTGCAGAAGGGCAACGCCCCGGAGGAGCGGAAGATCCAGCGGCTGTTCCGGGACGGAAACGTGACCCGGCTCATCAAGCGGTGCAACGACTTCGGCGCCGGCGGCGTCTGCGTAGCCATCGGCGAGCTGGCCGACGGGCTGGAGATCGACCTGGACGCGGTGCGGAAGAAGTACGACGGCCTGGACGGCACCGAGCTTGCCATCTCCGAGAGCCAGGAGCGCATGGCGGTGGTGGTGGCCGCGGAGGACGAGGCGGCCTTCATCGCTGCCGCCCAGCGGGAGAACCTGGAGGCGTACCGGGTGGCGGTGGTCACCGAAACGCCCCGCATGGTGATGACCTGGCGGGGCAGGACGGTGGCCGACCTCTCCCGGGCGTTTTTGAACACCAACGGGGCGGAAAAGCACGCCCGGGCGCGGGTGGAAGCCGCGCCGGCGGAGAGCGGCGGGGAATTCCACACCCTGCGGGAGATGGCGGAGAGCCTGAAGTGCGCCTCCCGCCGGGGCCTGGCGGAGCGGTTCGACTCCACCATCGGCGCGGGCAGCGTCCTGGCGCCCTTCGGGGGCAGGACCCAGCGCACCCCCGCCCAGGCCATGGCCGCGCTGTTCCCGGTGGAGCCGGGGCGGGAGACCGACCAGGCCAGCGTCATGTCCTGGGGCTTCGACCCGGACGTGTCCAGCCGGGACCCCTACCGGGGCGCTTACGAGGCGGTGATCCTCTCGGTGGCCAAGCTGGTGGCCGCCGGGGCGGACTACAAGGACGCCTATCTCACCTTCCAGGAGTTCTTTGAAAAACTCCGGGAGGACCCCCTGCGCTGGGGCAAGCCCTTCGCCGCCCTCCTGGGCGGGCTGGACGCCCAGCTGGATCTGGGCCTGGCCGCCATCGGCGGGAAGGACTCCATGTCCGGGTCCTTCCTGAATCTGGACGTGCCGCCCACGCTGATCTCCTTCGCCATCGCCCCGGTGCGGGCGGGGGACGTCCTGTCCCCGGAATTCAAGGAGCCGGGCCATCCGGTGTACCTCTTCCGGCCGGACGGCACCGCCCAGGGTCTCAAGGACGCCTGGGCGGCGGTGACGCGGCTGTGCCGGGCCGGCGCGGCGCGCGGCGCCTGGGCGGTGGAGCACGGCGTAGCCGAGGGCTTGATGAAGATGTCCTTCGGCAACCGGATCGGCTTCCGGGCCGACGGGGGCGCGGATGTGGACTGGTTTGCCCGCTGCCCCGGCGCCATCGTGGCGGAGCTGACGGAGGACGTCGACCTCCCCTGTGCCCGCCGCATCGGCGTGACCGCGGACAACGGCGCCATCGACCTGGGCGCGGATCGGGAGGAGATCGCCGCGCTGCTGGACTGGAACGAGGCGGTGCTGGAGCAGGTCTACCCCAACCGCGCCGGTGAGAGCGCGGCGGTGGAACCCATCGCCTGGGACAGGCCCAGCGTCCTGGTGGCCAAGCACAAGGTCGCCCGGCCCCGGGCGGTCATCCCCGTTTTCCCCGGCACCAACTGCGAGCTGGACACCGCCCGGGCCTGCCTCCGGGCGGGGATCGAGCCGGAGGTGCTGGTCATCCGCAACGGCTCCCCCTCCGCCCTGGCCCAGTCGGTGGAGGCTCTGGCCCAGCGGGTGGGCCAAAGTCAGATGGTCATTCTACCCGGCGGCTTCTCCGGCGGCGACGAGCCGGACGGCTCGGCGAAATTCATCTGCTCCCTGCTGCGCAACCCCGCCGTCACCGACGCCGTCCACGACCTCTTGAAACACCGGGACGGCCTGATGCTGGGCATCTGCAACGGCTTCCAGGCGCTCATCAAACTGGGCCTGGTGCCCTTTGGCGAAATTCGGGACACCGACGACACCTGCCCCACCCTCACCTTCAACCTCATCGGCCGCCACCAGAGCCGGTACGTCACCACCCGGGTCTGCTCGGTGAACTCCCCCTGGATGGCGGGAAGTAAAGTGGGCGACCTGCACACCGTCGCCATCTCCCACGGGGAGGGGCGGTTCGTCTGCACCCCGGAGACGCTGGCCGCCCTCACCGCCGGAGGCCAGGTGGCCACCCAGTACGTGGACGCCCAGGGCGTGCCCTCCATGGACATCGCCGCCAACCCCAACGGCTCGGTGGCCGCCATCGAGGGCATCTTCTCCCCCGATGGCCGGGTGTTCGGCAAGATGGGCCACAGCGAGCGCACCGGCCTCTGGGTGGGCCGGAACATCGCCGGGACGCCGGAGGACGGCATCTTCGCCGCCGGCGCGGCCTACTACGCCTGATGAACCGCCGCCATGGGAAAGGTCTACCGCACCGTCCTCTTCGACGGGGACAACACCCTTCTGGACTTTGACGCGGCGGAGCGCCAGGCGGTGGAAAAGACGCTGGCCGCCCGGGGGTTCGACCCCACCCCGGAGCGGGTCAGGGCCTACGCCCAGATCAACCGCGCCCTGTGGGACGCCCTCTACCGGGGGGAGGTGGAGCAGGGCTGGCTGTTGGTGGAGCGCTTCCGCCGCCTGGGGAAGATGCTGGAGAGCACCGCCGACCCGGAGGCGTGGAACCTGGAGTATACGGACGCCCTGGGGGAGTGCGGGGCGATGCTCCCCGGCGCGCTGGAGCTGCTGAAAACGCTTCGCCCCCACTGCGCCATCGCCCTGGTCACCAACGGCCAGCAGGCGGTCCAGCGCAAGCGGCTGAGAGACCACCCCATGCTCCCCTATCTGGACGGCGTGTTCATCTCCCAGGAGCTGGGGGTGCGCAAGCCGGAGGCCGCCTTTTTCCAAACCGCCATCACCGCCCTGGGGGCGGATCCCGGTACCACCCTGGTGGTGGGCGACGACCTGCTCAGCGACATCCAGGGGGCGGTGAACGCCGGGCTGGACAGCCTCTGGTACGCCCCCCACGGCGGGGACAGCCCCCTGCCCACCTACCGGGTGCGCTCCCTGGAGGAGATCCCCCCCATCGTCCTGGGGACGGCCTGACCGGGTTTTTTGAAAGTTGGGGCGTTGCCTCTTGCATTTTTGAAAAAACACGCTATACTAATATGTTAGTTTGAGTTGAAACTCACCAAGGAGGAGACGTGACCATGGACATCCGCGTGGAAAAAGCCAAGGCGCTCAAGGAGCTGCCCGACCCCAATACCCTGCTGTTTGGCAAGGTCTTTACCGACCATATGTTCCTCATGGACTACGACGCCGGCCAGGGCTGGCATGACGCCCGGATCGTGCCCTACGGCCCCCTCTCCCTGGCGCCCAGCTGCATGGTCCTGCACTACGCCCAGGAGGTCTTTGAGGGCATGAAGGCCTACCGGGACCCGGAGGGCGGCGTGCGCCTGTTCCGCCCGTCGGAGAACGCCCGGCGGATGCAGTCCTCCTGCCAGCGCCTGTGCATCCCCACCATCCCGGAGGAGGACTTCGTGGAGGCGGTGGAGACCCTGGTGCGCCTGGAGGAGCGGTGGGTGCCCTCCCTGGCGGGCACGTCTCTCTACATCCGCCCCTTCGTCTTCGCCACCGACGCCTCCCTGGGCGTCCACGCCTCCCACAGCTACCTCTTCTGCATCATCTGCTGCCCCGTGGGCGCCTATTATAAGGAGGGGCTGAACCCGGTGAAGATCTACGTGGAGGACGAGGACGTCCGCGCCGTCCGGGGCGGCACCGGCTTTACCAAGTGCGGCGGCAACTACGCCGCCTCCATCCGCGCCGGCGAGCGGGCGGAGGAGCGCGGCTTCTCCCAGGTCCTCTGGCTGGACGGCGTGGAGCGCAAGTACATTGAGGAAGTTGGCTCCATGAACGTCCTCTTTAAGGTGGACGGCAAGGTCATCACCCCCAAGCTCACCGGCTCCGTCCTCCCCGGCATCACCCGGAAGTCCTGCCTGGATCTGCTGCGGGACTGGGGCTACGTGGTGGAGGAGCGGCTCATCACCGCCCAGGAGCTGTTTGACGCCGCCGAGGCCGGTACGCTGGAGGAGGCCTGGGGTTCCGGCACCGCCGCGGTCATCTCCCCCATCGGCACCCTGGCCTGGGAGGGCAAGAGCGTGCTCATCAACGGCGGCCAGATCGGCAGCCTGAGCCAGCGGCTCTACGACACCCTCACCGGCATCCAGTGGGGCACCGAGCCGGACCCCTACGGTTGGAGCGTAAAGCTGTAATTTTCTCCAAAGGAAACCGGGAGCCGACCCACGGGTCGGCTCCCGGTGAGACTGTCAAAGAAGCGGCCCTGCCGCTTCTTTGACATTTTTTACGGCCCGCTGCAGCGCACTCCCCGGCCGCCGCGAGGGCGGCCGGCTCGCACGTTTGCGGGCCGAGATGTATTTTTTCCGACGTACACGCCGCCGGAAAAAATTTCCTATGAGTCTTTCGCGCCTAGCGGCGCGAAACTCTGCGAGGCTTTTTTGACAAGCTGACCGGGAGCCGACCCACGGGTCGGCTCCCGGTTTTTATAGTTTGGAGGTCCAGTCCAGGAGCATGAGAAGCCCCAGACCGGGGACGCCCAGCAGGGCCAGCACCAGGGCGTTGAGGACGTTCACCCCCAGGCTCAGCCCCACGAACCCCTCCACCAGTTTCAGCAGCGCCAGGGAACCCAGGGCGGCCAGCGCCCGGCCGCCGATCCCCAGCAGCCGCCGCAGGAGGCGAAAGAGGAGGGGCAAAAAGGGGAGGAGCAGGGCAAAGCCCAGAAACACCGCCGCCCAGCGGCCGTCTCCTATCGGCACGTCTTCGCTCCCTCCAACCGCTGGACCTGCCGGAGAAGATAGGAGTAGCGGTGGCGCAGGGCGTTGATCTCGTAGACATAGGACTCGATGAGATCGCCGTCGGACGCCCGGTTGAACCCGTCGTAGGCCCGGCTCAGGGCGCTCTGGGTGGAGCGCATACTCTCCATCAGCGCCTCCCGCTCCTCCTCTTCCGGTTGCCGGGAGAACTTTTGGATGATTTTTTGAAACACGGTCGCCGCCCCCTCGTCTGGTCCAGTCTATGCGTATTCTGGACATTTATTCCAGGGGTTATACCCTCCCCGCCGGGGAGGGTGAAGTCGATGCGCCCGGTGGCGGGGTCGGCGGCGGCGCAGACCACTTCCAGCGGAGCGCCGAAGGTGTAGCGCAGCCCGGTGTTGGCCCCGGTGAGGGTCTGGGCCTCCTCGTCGAAGTCCCAGCGGTCGTCGGGCAGGCTCTCCAGGGCGATCATCCCCTCCACGCCGTTTTCCAGAGCGGCGAACACGCCGAACCGGGTGACCCCGGTGACCGCGGCGGGGAAGGTCTGGCCCACCTTGTCCGCCATGAACTGGGCCATGTAGAGCTTTTCGATCTCCCGCTCCGCGCTCTGGGCGGCCAGCTCTCGCTGGGAGGACTGCCGGGCCGCCAGGGGGGTGAAGGCGGCCAGGCCCTTCAGCCCCCGGCCCTCCAAAGCGGCGGTGAGGATGCGGTGGACGGCTAAGTCCGGGTAGCGGCGGATGGGGGAGGTGAAGTGGCAGTAGTACTCCGCCCCCAGGCCGAAGTGGCCCAGGTTTTTCTCGTCGTACCGGGCTTTCATCAGCGAGCGCAGGGTCATCATGTTCACCGCCCCCTCCAGCGGCCCGCCCCTGGCCCAGTCCAGCAGCTTTTGGAGCTGGAAGCCGTCTCCTCCCCGCAGGTCGTACCCCAGGGGCGCCACCATCCGCCGCAGCCCCTGGATCTTGTCCTCCGACGGGGCTTCGTGGACCCGGAAGACGCCGGGGACACCGGTTTGGCACAGGTGCCGGGCCACCGTCTCGTTGGCCAGGAGCATACACTCCTCGATCAGGCTCTCCCCCCGGCCGGGGACCGCCCGCCGGATGTCGGCCACGCCGCCGTCCGGCCCCACGACAAAGTGGAACTCCGCGGAGGACAGCTCCAGCGCCCCCCGCCGCCGGCGGAGCTTCCGGCGCTGGGCGGCCAGGGCGTCCAGCCCGGACACCAGCCCGCCCACCGCCTGGGCGCGGGGGCTGTCCGCGGCCAGCAGACCCTCCTGGGGGGTCTGGCCGTCCAAAAACTCGTTCACCTGGTCGTAGCTGAGCCGCCCGGCGGTGCGGATCACCCCCTGGACAATGCGGTAGTCCGCCACCTCACCCCCGTCGTCCAGCGTCATCAGGCAGGAGAGGGTCAGCCGGTCCTCCTGGGGGTTCAGGGAGCAGATGCCGTTGGACAGGGCGGTGGGGAGCATGGGGGCAACGTGGTTTACATAATATACCGACGTGCCCCGCTCCAGCGCCTCCCCGTCCAGGAGGGTCTTGGGCTGGACGTAGTGGCTCACGTCGGCGATGTGCACCCCCAGCACCCGGCGGCCCTGGGCGTCGGTGGTGAGGGACACCGCGTCGTCCAGGTCCTTGGCGCTCTGGGAATCGATGGTGACCACCGTCCAGCCCCGGAAGTCCTCCCGGCCGGCCAGGTCGCCGGGGGAGACCGTCTGGGGCAGGGCGGCGGCCTCCGCCTCCACCTCCGGGGAAAAGGCGGGGGAGACGTTGTAGTGGAACAGGATGGCCTCCCGGGCGCTCTCCAGGCTCTCCCCGGGGCCGAAGACCTGGCGGAGGGAACCCATGGCGGGGTCGCCGTAGCTCACCACCGCCACCGCCGCCCGGAGGCCGGGGGAAATGCCCTTGACCCTGCCCACCAGGAGGATGGGCCGGGTGAGGCGGGGGCTGTCCGGAACCAGAAAGTACGTCCTGCCCTCCCGGCGGAGCAGGCCGGTGACCACCGGGTTGGCCCGGCTGGTCACGGCGCGCACCCGCCCGGCGTGGCGTTCCGGGTCGGTGGGGACGAACTGCACGGCGTCTCCGTCCCAGGCGCCGCCGGACTGGCCCCGGGGGACGAACCAGTCCTCCCCGGGGTCGTCCCCGTCCGGGGTGACGAAGCCGAAGCCCTTGGGGTTGGCGTGGTAGACGCCGGAGATGGCGTCGGGTCTTTCTCTCATTAAAATACTTCCTTTTTCGACAGGGATAAAAAAACGTCCTCCCCAGGGGGAGGACGTTTCGCGTTCCGGCAAGGGATCACATGAACAGCCAGAGAATCAGGGTGAGCAGCATGAAGGCCACGGCCACCCACTTGGTCAGCTTGGCCAGCCGGGCGTCCCAGGTCTTGGCCTTGTTCTTGCTCAGGAAGGTGTCCATCCCGCCGGCGATGGCCCCGGACAGACCGGCGGACTTGCCGGACTGGAGCAGCACCACGGCGATGAGGAACAGGCAGAAAATGACGTAGATTACGGTCAAAACGATCATCAGGGGACTCATAGCGTTGACTTCCTTTCCAAAGCGCCCCTCCGGGCGAAACTCCTCAATGGGCTATCATGTTACCACAGTTCCGGGAAAAATGCAAGACTTTTTTCCGAATTTTTTCCGCTTTTTCTCCCCGGCGGCCTTTTAGGCAGAAGAAACAAAATTTTTCCCTGGAATATACGTTTTTATGATTTACAAACCAAAAGTTTGGTGGTAAAATATCTGGCGAAGAATTCTTCTATTAGAAGGAGGGCATGACCAAATGGCAAGAAAACTGAAATCCATGGACGGCAATATGGCCGCCGCCCACGTCTCCTACGCGTTCACCGAGGTAGCGGGCATCTACCCCATCACGCCGTCCAGCCCCATGGCGGACAACGTGGACCAGTGGGCCGCCCAGGGCCGCAAGAACATCTTCGGTTCCACCGTGAAGGTCGTGGAGATGGAGTCTGAGGCCGGCGCCGCGGGCACCGTCCACGGCTCCCTGAACTCCGGCGCGCTCACCACCACCTACACCGCCTCCCAGGGCCTGCTGCTGATGATCCCCAACATGTACAAGATCGCCGGCGAGCTGCTGCCCACCGTTTTCCACGTCTCCGCCCGGACCGTGGCCAGCCACGCGCTGAACATCTTCGGCGACCACTCCGACGTCATGGCCTGCCGCCAGACCGGTTTTGCCATGCTGGCCGAGAGCAACGTCCAGGAGGTCATGGACCTGGGCGCGGTGGCCCACCTGGCCGCCATCAAGGGCCGCGTCCCCTTCATCAACTTCTTCGACGGCTTCCGCACCTCCCACGAGATCCAGAAGATCGCCATCTGGGACTACGACGACCTGGCCGAGATGGTGGACATGGACGCCGTCAACGCCTTCCGCGCCCGCGCCCTGAACCCGGAGCGCCCCGTGATGCGCGGCTCCCACGAGAACGGCGACATCTTCTTCCAGCACCGTGAGGCCTGCAACAAGTACTACGACGCTCTGCCCGACGTGGTGGAGGAGTACATGGGCAAGGTCAACGCCAAGCTGGGCACCGACTATCAGCTGTTCAACTACTACGGCGCGCCGGACGCCGACCGGGTCATCGTGGCCATGGGTTCCATCTGCGACGTGACCGAGGAAGTCATCGACTACCTCAACGCCCACGGCGAGAAGGTGGGTCTGGTGAAGGTTCGCCTCTACCGCCCCTTCCGGGCCGACAAACTCCTGGCCGCCGTCCCCGCCACCGCCAAGTCCATCGCCGTGCTGGACCGCACCAAGGAGCCGGGCGCCCAGGGCGACCCCCTCTACCTGGACGTGGTCACCGCCTTCGCCAACGCCGGCCGTCAGGCCACCATCATCGGCGGCCGCTACGGCCTGGGTTCCAAGGACACGCCCCCCAAGAGCGTCTTCGCCATCTATGAGGAGCTGGCCAAGGCCGACCCCAAGAAGCAGTTCACCATCGGCATCGTGGACGACGTGACCAACCTCTCCCTGCCCGAGCACGACTGCCCCAACACCGCGGCCGAGGGCACCATCGAGTGCAAGTTCTGGGGTCTGGGCGGCGACGGCACCGTGGGCGCCAACAAGAACTCCATCAAGATCATCGGCGACCACACCGACAAGTTCGTCCAGGCGTACTTCCAGTACGACTCCAAGAAGACCGGCGGCGTGACCATCAGCCACCTGCGCTTTGGCGACAAGCCCATCAAGAGCCCCTACTACATCAACAAGGCCGACTTCGTGGCCTGCCACGTCCCCGCCTACATCGTCAAGGGCTTCCCCATGGTCCGGGACGTGAAGGACGGCGGCACCTTCCTCATCAACTGCCAGTGGTCCGACGAGGAGCTTGACAAGCACATGCCCGCCGAGGCCAAGCGCTACATCGCCGAGCACAACATCCAGGTCTACACCATCAACGCCATCGACCTGGCCGTGGAGATCGGCATGGGCAAGCGCACCAACACCATCCTCCAGTCCGCTTTCTTCAAGCTGGCCCAGGTCATGCCCGAGGCGGAGGCCATCCAGTACATGAAGGACGCCGCCACCCACTCCTACCTGAAGAAGGGCCAGGACGTGGTGGACATGAACCACAAGGCCATCGACATGGGCGCCACCGCCTTCAAGAAGTTCGACGTGCCCGCCTCCTGGGCCACTGCCGCCGACACCAAGGCGGAGGAGAAGATCGAGGGCCGCCCCGCCACCGTGAAGATGGTCCAGAACATCCTCACCCCCGTGGACAAGATGGACGGCGACAGCCTGCCCGTCTCCGCCTTCATGGATCACGTGGACGGCACCTTCGAGCAGGGCGCCGCCGCCTACGAGAAGCGCGGCGTGGCCGTGAGCGTGCCCGTGTGGGACGCGGAGAAGTGCGTCCAGTGCAACCAGTGCTCCTACGTCTGCCCCCACGCCACCATCCGCGCCTACGCCCTCACCGACGCCGAGGCCGCCGCGGCGCCCAAGGCCGCCAAGATCGTGCCCTTCAAGGCCGGCGCGGGCAAGGGTAAGTACCAGTTCTCCCTGGCCGTCAGCCCGCTGGACTGCATGGGCTGCACCGTCTGCGTGGGCGTGTGTCCCACCAAGTCCCTGACCATGGTGCCCCAGGAGTCCCAGGCCGAGCAGCAGGAAGTGTTCAACTACATGGTCTCCAAGGTCACCGTCAAGGACGACGTGGCCGACAACAAGAGCGTCAAGGGCAGCCAGTTCAAGCAGCCCTACCTGGAGTTCTCCGGCTCCTGCGCCGGCTGCGCCGAGACCTCCTATGCCCGCCTGGTCACCCAGCTCTTCGGCGACCGGATGTACGTCTCCAACGCCACCGGCTGCTCCTCCATCTGGGGCGGCCCGGCTGCCACCAGCCCCTACACCGTGGATCCCGCCGGCCGCGGTCCCGCCTGGGCCAACTCCCTGTTTGAGGACAACGCCGAGCACGGCCTGGGCATCTACCTGGGCCAGAAGGCCATCCGCGACCGCCTGGCCGCCAAGCTCCAGGCCATCGTGGACGACCCCGACGCCAAGGACGAGTGCAAGAGCGCCATCCAGCCCTGGCTGGACACCAAGGAGGACGGCGCGGCCAACGCCGAGGCCACCCGCGCCCTGATCGCCCACCTGGAGCAGCACGCCAAGCCCGGCACCCCCGCCCAGGAGATCCTGGATCTGAAGGACTACCTCTCCAAGAAATCCGTGTGGATCTTCGGCGGCGACGGTTGGGCCTACGACATCGGCTTCGGCGGCCTGGACCACGTCCTGGCCTCCGGCGAGGACATCAACGTCTTCGTCTTCGACACCGAGGTCTACTCCAACACCGGCGGCCAGGCCTCCAAGTCCACCAACTTCGGCGCTGTGGCCCAGTTCGCCGCCGCCGGTAAGGCCATGCCCAAGAAGTCCCTGGCGGAGATCGCCATGAGCTACGGCTACGTCTACGTGGCCCAGGTGGCCATGGGCGCCAACCCCAACCAGACCCTCACCGCCATCCGGGAGGCCGAGGCCTATCACGGCCCGTCCCTTATCATCGGCTACGCCCCCTGCGAGATGCACTCCATCAAGGGCGGCATGGCCAACTGCCAGAGCGAGATGAAGAAGGCCGTGGAGTGCGGCTACTGGAACCTCTTCCGCTTCAACCCCGAGGGCGAGGAGGGCAAGAAGTTCGTCCTGGACTCCAAGGCGCCCGCCGGCGGCTATCAGGAGTTCCTGATGAACGAGGCCCGTTACTCCGCCCTGACCCGCTCCTTCCCCGAGCGCGCCAAGGAGCTGTTCGCCAAGAACGAGGACTCCGCCAAGGCCCGCTACGAACACCTGCTCAAGCTCATCGAACTCTACAAGTAAGCCCAGCGCAACCAGAGCAGAGAGACCTCGGACATCGTCCGGGGTCTCTTTTTGCGCCCATAAGGCGAGGCGTTTCCCCCCGGCGAGGGGTTGTTGTTTGCCCGTACCGGGCAAAGGGCGCGCCTCCGGGGCGGGGTTGTTGTTTGCCCAACGTGGGCAAAGGGCGCGCGCCTCCCGGCGCAGGGGCCAAACCCATTTTCTTTTTCTTAGCGAAGAAAAAGAAAACGGTTTTGGATGCCAAAAGAAAAAGAAGGGGCTGCTACTGTCAGCTCCTACTCCTCCCGTCCGGCGGCCCGGTCAGACAGGAATACGCCAGCAAGCCGCCGCCACTGGGCGGCACAACGTAGTTCGTCAACGGTATGTAGCGTTCCTACTGCTCGCGCCGTGGCCGCCTCCGTCGCCGCTGACGCGGCGTTGTGCAGACAAGGTGCAGCGCCGCACCACCTCCCCGGCTCCCCCTCTGGGGGAGCTGTCAGCCGCAGGCTGACTGAGAGGGCGAACCTCCTTCGGCAGACCCCCCTCCGTGGGGGCGTCCCCCGGCCCTTCTGGAGGGCTATCTTTTTCCCGAAAAAGATAGCCCCCCAGACTCCCCAGAAAAAGGGCCAAAGGGGGGCAATGCGAGAGCCC
>CANRLZ010000012.1 GCA_947631595.1 uncultured Oscillospiraceae bacterium | reverse complement strand
CTGATCTCCCTGATCGCGCAAAATCCCACTGAGGGGGAATACGCCCTTGACCTTTTGATGGTGGCAAAATACTTTGAGCGGATCGGGGACCACGCCACAAACATCGCCGGATGGGTGCTGTTTTCCGTCACCGGAGAAAAAGGCGTGCAGCAGCCGGCGGATTGAAAAAGGCCGGGAAAGGTGCTATGATCACCGATAGAAAGCGGGAAGGAGGGGAACCTCTTGATTTTCTGTGTGGAAGATGACAACGGGATCCGTGATCTAATGATATATACCTTGAACTCCGCGGGCTTTGAGGCGAGGGGCTTTTCGGACGGAGCGGCCTTTCTGGACGCGCTTCATGAGAATGCCCCGGAGTTGGTGCTTCTCGACATCATGCTCCCCGGCGAGGACGGCATCAGTATCTTGAAAAAGTTGCGCTCGGACGGCAACAAGGTGCCTGTCATCATGGCTACGGCAAAGGGCACTGAGTACGACAAGGTGATCGGGCTTGACCTCGGCGCGGACGACTATCTCGCCAAGCCTTTTGGCATGATGGAAATGGTGTCCCGCGTGAAAGCGGTCCTCCGCCGCGCCGCGCCGGTCCCCCAAAGCGAGGTGCTGTCCCACCACGGGATACAGATGGACACGGCACAGCACATTGTAACGATGGACGGAGCGCGAATAGAGCTTACTTTTAAGGAATATGAACTGCTCCGTATTTTTATGGAAAATCCCGGCCGGGTGTTTACCCGCGACCAGCTGCTCACAAGTATATGGGGAGACGCATACGCCGGAGAAACTCGCACGGTGGATGTCCATATCGGTACGCTGCGGACAAAGCTGGGGCGCTGTGGTACTTACATTGAAACGGTGCGCGGCGTCGGCTATCGGTTGGGGGCAACGACATGACAAAACGAATTTTCAGGTCGATCTGTCTTGTGGCTATTGCGGTTTTCCTGGCCTCCGTGGCGCTGTTTCTCTGTGTGCTTTATGATTATTTTGGAAATGTCCAGCAAAATCAATTAAAGACGCAGACCGAGTTGGCCGCGCAGGGCGTTCAGACAATGGGAGCGAAATACTTTGAGGGACTTTTCCCCAAAGGCTACCGTATCTCATGGATCAGCGCGGATGGTGATGTGCTTTACGACAGTGAAGCGGATTCCTCCGAAATGGAAAATCACCTTGCCCGTGAGGAGATCGAGGAGGCGCTTGCATCTGGCTACGGCGAAAGTTCCCGGTACTCCGTTACCTTGATGGAACGCACTCTGTACAGCGCGAAAAGGCTGCCCGATGGAACGGTGATCCGTCTGTCTGTCGCGCAAAATACGATTCCCACGCTGCTTCTCGGAATGACCCAGCCCATCCTCGTTATTATTGTGCTTGCCGTCGGGATTTCCTTCTGGCTGGCACACCGCCTTTCCAAACACATTACCGCGCCTTTGAACCGGCTGGATCTGGATGACCCGCTGAATAATGAAGGGTACGACGAACTATCCCCGCTTCTCCGTCGGATCGACGCCCAGCAGCGGCAAATCCGGCAGCAGGAAAAGGAACTCCGGCAAAAGCAAGAGGAATTTGAGGCCGTTACCGAAAATATGGCCGAGGGCATTATCCTTCTGAACACGAAGGGCGTGATTTTGGGGATCAATCGCGCCGCGGCAAATCTCTTCGGGTCGAGCCGTGCCTGCATCGGGATGCACATTTTATCGGTCAATCGAAACATAGAGATTTCAGAGCTTCTTTCGGGGATTGAAAGCGGTGTGCGGACAGAAAAAATCGTAGACTTGAACGGTGGGAAATATCAGCTTGCGCTGAACCCGGTCAGAGAGAGCGGCCATATCTCCGGCGCCGTGCTTCTCATGCTTGACGTTACGGAAAAAGAGCAGGCGGAACAGATGCGCCGGGAGTTTACGGCGAATGTGTCCCATGAACTCAAAACACCGCTGCATACCATTTCGGGGTGCGCGGAGCTTTTGGAAAACGGCATGGTGCGCCCCGAAGATACGGCGAGGTTTTATTCTCAAATTCGCGGCGAGGCCGGGCGCATGATCGCCCTGGTGGAAGATATTATTCGCCTCTCCTATTTGGACGAGGGGGCGGAGGACATGAAGCGGGAGCGCGTTGACCTTTATGATTTGGCTGCCAAAACAGTGGGATCGCTTTCCCATGAAGCAGAAAGCGCCGGTGTTTCCATAAGCGTTGAGGGTGAAAGCACCGTGGTATATGGTATCCCGCAGCTTCTTGAAAGCATTGTTTATAATCTCACGGACAACGCAATCAAGTATAACCGGCAGGGCGGAACTGTAAAGGTATCCGTGGGTCACTCTGCGGAGGGCATTCGCCTTTGCGTAGCTGACACTGGAATCGGTATTCCGCCGGAGCATCGGGAGCGCATCTTCGAGCGTTTCTACCGGGTGGATAAGAGCCGGTCAAAAGAGCTTGGCGGTACTGGGCTGGGACTTTCCATCGTCAAACACGCCGCAAGACTTCATAACGCGAAAATAGAACTGCAAAGCACAGAGGGAGAGGGGACGACTGTTACAGTCGTTTTCCCGGAAACAAATAAATAATCTTCTATGTTCAAATGAGTCACATTAATCAGGCCTACAAATTATGACTATGACGAAAGGCAGCGCCCTTTTGACGCTGCCTTTCGCTGTATTCAAGACATACACCATTCTTAGTCCTAACTGTGAATGCCATTCACTTTATCCACGCACCCGCCAAGTCGAAGTTACTGATCGTGTAGCCGTTCATCGCGTTGGCATTGCCCAGGGGGAGGTTGCCGTAGGAGAAGTACATCGTCACGGTGTACCCCGGTACGAGTTCCTGGGCCTCAGCCGCCATCCTCTCGCACTCGGCCCGGATGATGGAGAGGTCCATGGACTTCCACCACGCCATGAACTCCGCTTTGCTCATGGTGCCGGAGTAGTCGGCGTTGAAAATCTTTTCGGAGCCGTAGTTGGTGACGGGGGTTTCCGTAACCGTCCACTGGCCGGAGAAGGAGGAAACGCTGGGCACGGGAGCCGGAGCAGGAGCGGCGGCCTTGCCGGGGTCGTTGACCACCGCCATGTTGCGGGAGCCATCGTAGCTGACCTCCAGGCCATAAGCCTCGGCCAGTGCCCGGAGGGGAGCGTAGGTGGTGCCGTTGTAGACGAACACCAGCACGTCGTTCCCGTTCACATCCTTTGGCTGGAACACCTCACCGTTGACCATGACGTTGATGGGACTGCCGGTGATGGTGAACGCGCCGCTGGCGGCCAGGGCAGGCAGGGACAGGGAGCAGAGGATCAGGGCGGCGACAGCGCCCATGAAGAAAGAGAAAAGTCGAGTTCTGTTTTTCATGTGTATGTACCTCCGATTCGTAATATTGTGGGACCCGCTCAGGAATAGATCAGTTCGTCCAAAATCACCTCCTCTGCGGCGTTGCGGATGTTGTTCATGGCATCCACCCAGGCCATCTGATCCTGGGCCTTGAGCTGCTCTGTGACACCCTGATCCGCCGCCATCTGCCGGGTCAGCCGCTCAAACATCTCTGTCGCCTGCCAGTCGATCTCCGCGAGGTGGGCGTTGAGCTTGCCTGAAAGAAGCATCCTGGTGTAGATCCCGTTGCGGTGCTGACGCAGGAACTTCCTTCTTCTCGTGCCCCAAATGCCCGTCGGGATGTCCTCCGGGGCAGCCAGGTCTGGGACCAGGTAGTCGCCTTCCCGGTGGTACGTCAGGTTTACGCTCATTCTTTGACCTCCTTCCCGTGATGGCTTCATTGTAGCAGTCACCGTTCCAAAAGACGAATGTGCGAAAAAGAAACCGCTCAGAAAAGCATTTCTGCCTTTCTGAGCGGTTTTGCCCTTACAATGCCGGGATTTAGTTTGTCGAAATTACTTCCTTATTGCGCCGGCCCTTTCCCGCCGGGGCGTTCCGCTCTTTTAATGCTTGATGAGGAGGGCCACTACAATTCCGGCCAGAAGGGCCAGGGAGGAGATCAAAACCAGCGCCGCGGCGGTGGGGGTCAGGGCGTTGGGCTGGGTCGTGGTCTGCTCCTCCGTCCAGCCGCCGCGCTCGCCGTTCTCACGCATCCCACCAAAGCCGCCGCGGCCGCCGAAAGCGGCGGCGCCGTCGGCGCCCTCCGGGCGGGTCATGCCCTCCGCGCCCTCCGGGGGCGTTGGGGCGTCTGCGCTGTCGATGGCGCCCTCCGGGGGCGTCATGCCGTCAGGCGGGGTCATGCTCTCCGTGCCCTCCGGGGGCGTCTGGGCGGCGCCGTCTGCGCCGGACTGCGGGGCGGCCATGTCAGCGGCCAGGGCGACGCCGGTGGGCTGGGCGGAGGTGGAGTTGGCCGGGTCGCCGGTCTGGCCAAAGGCGCCGCGGCCGCCAAACATACCGCCCATGTGACCGCCCATACCGCCCATGCGGCCGCCCATGCCGCCGCTCTGGGCGGCGGAGGCGGTGTCGATGGTGAGCTGGCTGGAGGCGCCGTTCACGTCCAGGGTCACGGCGTCGCCGTCCGCCAGGCCGGGGGCGCTGAGGATGAGGTTGGAGAAGGAACAGGGAATGGTCTCGTCGATGAGGACCGTGCCGCTCCCGTCGGTGAGGCGCACGGTGGAACCGGCGGCGCCCTGGGTGCTGGAGACCAGGAAGCCCTGGGCGGAGTCGGCGTCAAAGCACTCCGCCATGGCGCTGGAGCCGGCGGCGATCACGGTGCCGCCCCGCACTGTGCAGGTCCCCCCGGACTCGGTACCCGCGTCCAGGGCGGCGCTGCCGCCGGAGTCGGAGACGCTGAGGAACACATAGCCGCCGGAGATATCGATGCTCCCGTTGGAGTCCAGACCGTCCGCGTCCCGGCCGGTCTCGTTGACCACCCGGACCGTCCCGCCGGTGATGGAGAGGAGGGAGTCGGTCTCCGTGGCGTTGAAGCCGTCGTCGGTGGGGGTGACGTCGATCTCACCGCCGGCCACGGTGATCTGCTGGCCCTCTACCCCCTCGACGCAGGCGGGGATGGAGAGGGTTCCGGCGTCCATATAGAAGTACCCCGTGCCGTCGTCGTTGGAGACGGTGACGCCGTCGTCGTTGGAGACGGTGACGCCGTCGTCTCCGGCGTGGAGGGTGAGGTGGGCGTCGTGGAGGCGGACGCTGTCGTTGGCGTGGAGGGCGTCCTGGTCGGCGGTGACGGAGAGGGTGCAGCCGGTCACCACCAGGTCGTCGTTGCCCACGACGCCGTGGCAGGCGCTCTCCACGGTGAGACTGCCGGAGCCGTTGATGGTCAGGTCGTCACGGGAGAAGATGGCGCCGTCCACGCCGGAGTCGGCGTCGGAAAAGGCGGAGGAGGAGACGGTGTTCTCCGTGCCGGGCGCCAGGGTGAGGAAGACCTTCTCCGCCTCCTCCACCTGGATGGCCGCCCCGTCGGCGCAGGAGATATCCGCCCCGTCCAGGCGCAGCCAGATCTTATCGCCGCTGCCGGCGTCCACCACCACCGAGCCGTCCAGCGTCCCGGAGAGGACGTACCGCCCCGGGGAGACGATGTGCACCGAGCCGTCCAGCACGTAGCCACCGCCGGAGATGGCGGTGTCGTCCCCGGCCAGGGTGACCACGTTGGCGTCGGTGGCGTCCCAGCCGCCGTCCAGGTCGTTCTGGGTGAAGTAGCCGTCCTCCGCACCGTCCCCGTCGCTCACCACCTGGATGCCCAGGGAGCGGCCGTTGACGAACCCCAGCGTCAGCAGGAGGGCCAGGGCGACGACGATGACGCAGATCAGGTCGATGTGTTTGCTCGTGGACATGGCCTCACCCCATATACTCGCCGCTGTAACTCACCAGCACGGCGCTGTGCACGCCGGGCAGGTCGGCCAGGGCGTTGAGAAAGCCGGTGTCCCCGTCCCGAAGGCGCACGTCCAGGTTCAGCTCGATTTCGTCCTTGCGCACCGTCTTGCCCTTGACTTTGCAGAGTTTCGTGGCGCCCTTCAGCAGTTCCACGGCCTGGTTCTCGCTCTCCGGGCCGTCGCATTGGAGGACGACGATATAGGGGTCGACGTGGGACTTGCGGTTGACGAACACCAGCAAAATCACGCCGATGATGACGCTGCCCACCACGGCCAGGGGGATCATCCCCGCCGCCAGGACGATGCCCGCGGCGATGGACCAGAAGAGAAAGGCGATGTCCAGCGGCTCTTTGATGGCGGTGCGGAAGCGGACGATGGACAGGGCGCCCACCATGCCCAGGGACAACACCACGTTGCTGGTGACGGCTAAGATGACCAGCGTGGTGATCATGGTCAGGGCGATGAGGGTCACGCCGAAGGAGGAGGAGTACATCACGCCCGCGTAGGTCTTTTTGTACACAAGGAAGATGAACACCCCCAGGCCGAAGGCCAGGAGCAGGGCCAGCGCCATATCGAAAAAGGTCACGCTGGTCACGTTTTGCAAAAAGCTGGATTTGAAAATGTCTTGGAAGGTCATGTCGGTTTTCTCCTTATCCGTAAATTCTGCACTGGGCGTACTTGGAAAATGCCGCCGCCCGGCGGCCTGGCAGGGCCACCGCCCGTCGGATGGGGTCGGGCAAAAAGGCGTCCCATTTCACCTCCATCAGAATGGGGGCGTCCGGCGCGGGGAGGGTGGGAAGGTCCGCGTCCAGAAAGTCGGTGGCGAAAAGGCCGGTGCGGATGTCGTAGTCCAGGGTCACCCGCACGTTGCCGGGGGCGTACACGAAGGGTTCCCGGGTGTAGTCCACCACCGTCCTGGGCCGGAGGCCCTGGGTGCGCATCTTGACGTACAGCTCCCGCACCAGACCCCGGCTGTCCGCCCGCATCCAGTCCAGGTCGCCGTCCACCAGGCGCTGGGCCTCCTCCGCGCTCAGACGGGCGCTCTGCTTGCTGCCCAGACCCGCCAGCTTGGACTTGCGCTCCAGGTGGATGAGGGAGGTATCCCGGTCATAGTAGCGCACCCGGAACTTCTCCCGGCGGGAGACGCCGTCGAGCTTCTCCCGCAGCGCCCGGTCCTCCGGGGTGTCGAAGTAGAGGCTGCGGATGAAGTAGCGGCCGTTTTTGGCGTGGGGGTCGGGCCGCATCACCGCCCCCAGGCGCCGGCGCAGGAGGAGCAGGTCCAGGCGGTCGATCTCAAATTTCCACTCGTGTCGTTGCTCCATGATTTTCACCTCCGTCCTCGGAACGCCTGCCATTGTATCGGGCGGCGCTGAACGGAAAATGAAAATAAAATGAACGTTTTGTAAATCCATCCGCTTGACAAACGGGAGCGGTCGTGCTAGAATAGCCACAGTTAAATTCTTTCGCACGCTAAACCGTTGACGCGGAGATAACGGCGGCAATGCCTGCCCAGAGAGTCCGGGGCGCTGGAAGCCGGATCAGAAACAGGCCGTCAAATGGACCGCTGAGGGCGCGGGTCAAAGGATCGGGGGTCACCCCCGCCGAGTAATTCGCGACGTGTGGGCATACGTCAGTTGCCGGGGATATGTTGGTATCCCGCAAAGTGCGCGGCCATGGGCCGCGAAGCAGGGTGGCACCGCGGATCGCTCGTCTATTCGCCCCTGACAGAAGCTATTCTTCTGTCAGGGGCTTTTTGCTCCTGCCAATTTCCGGGAGGAGGTCTTACCCATGGAAGTGCGGCCCAGTCTGGAGGAGGTCAAGGCCATCGCCGCCCAGGGGGCGTACAAGGTGCTGCCGGTGAGCTGCGAGATGCTCTCCGACCTGTGCACCCCCATCCAGGCGCTGCGTATTCTGAAAAACGTCTCCACCCACTGCTACCTGCTGGAGTCGGTGGCGGAGCGGGAGAAGTGGGGGCGCTACACCTTCTTGGGCTTCGACCCCAAGATGGAGATCACCTGCACCGACGGGGAGATGCGCGTCGGCGGCGTCACCTTCCCCACCGACGACCCCGGCGGGGAGCTGCGGAAGATCTTGGCCGACTACAAAAGCCCCCGCCTGGACTACCTCCCCCCCTTCACCGGCGGGCTGGTGGGGTATTTCTCCTACGACTACTTAGGTTACAGCGAACCCAGTGTCCGGGGCCGGGCGGAGGACACCGAGGCGTTCAAGGACGTGGACCTGATGCTCTTTGACAAGGTCATCGCCTTTGACAACTTCCGCCAGAAGATCGTCCTCATGGTGAACATCTCCCTGGACGACCCGGAGACGGGCTACAACCGGGCCATCCTGGAGCTGGGTCAACTCCGCGACCTCCTGCGCCGGGGGGAACCCAAGCACGAGCCGGGCGGCCGCCTCACCGGGGAGGTGACCCCCCTCTTCGACCGGGAGACCTATAAGGCCATGGTGGAGCGGGCAAAGGGGCACATCCGGGAGGGGGATATCTTCCAGATCGTCCTCTCCAACCGCCTCTCCGCCCCCTTCGAGGGGAGCCTGCTCAACACCTACCGGGTGCTGCGCACGGTGAACCCCTCCCCCTATATGTTCTACTTCTCCGGCACCGACGTGGAGGTGGCCGGGGCGTCCCCGGAGACGCTGGTGAAGCTGGAGGACGGCGTTCTCCACACCTTCCCCCTGGCCGGCACCCGCCCCCGGGGCAAAACGGAGGCGGAGGACGCCGCCCTGGAGGCGGAATTGCTCTCCGACGAGAAGGAGCTGGCCGAGCACAATATGCTGGTGGACCTGGGGCGCAACGACCTGGGGAAGATCAGCCGCTTTGGCTCGGTGCAGGTGGAACAGCTCCACTCCATCGAGCGCTACTCCCACGTGATGCACATCGGCTCCACCGTCCGGGGGGAAATTCGCCCGGAGTTGGACGCCCTGGACGCCATCGCCGCCGTCCTCCCGGCGGGCACCCTCTCCGGCGCGCCCAAGATACGCGCCTGCCAGCTCATCGGCGAGCTGGAGAACAACAAGCGGGGCATCTACGGCGGCGCCATCGGCTACATCGACTTCACCGGCAACATGGACACCTGCATCGCCATCCGCATCGCCTACCGGAAAAACGGGCGGGTCTTCGTCCGCTCCGGGGCGGGCATCGTGGCCGACTCCGACCCGGACAAGGAGTTCCAGGAGTGCGTGAACAAGGCCCAGGCGGTGGTGAACGCCCTGCGCCTGGCCCAGGAGGCGGATTTATGATCTTACTCATCGACAACTACGACAGCTTCTCCTACAACCTCTACCAGCTGGTGGGAGAGCTGGAGCCGGACATCCGGGTCATCCGCAACGACGCTATGACGGTGGAGGAAATCCGGGCCTTGGCCCCGGAGCGCGTCATCCTCTCCCCCGGCCCGGGCCGGCCGGAGGACGCCGGGGTCACCCTGGCGGCGGCAAGGGAGCTGGGCCGGGACATCCCCACCCTGGGCGTCTGCCTGGGCCACCAGGCCATCTGCGCCGCCTTCGGCGCCACCGTCACCTACGCCAAGCGGCTCATGCACGGCAAGCAGTCCCTGGCCAGACTGGACGCCGGCTGTCCCCTCTTCCGGGGCTGCCCGGAGGTCGCCCCGGTGGCCCGATACCACTCTCTGGCGGTGGACCCGGACACGCTGCCGGAGTGCCTGGAGGTCACCGCCCGCACCGAGGACGGAGAGGTGATGGGCGTTCGGCACCGGGACTACCCCATCTACGGCGTGCAGTTCCACCCCGAGTCCATCCTCACCCCAGACGGCAAGACCATGCTGAAAAACTTTATTTCCCTCTGAGAAAGGAGCAGTTACCATGATCAAGGAAGCCATTGAGAAGATCGCCAACAAGGAGGACCTGACCTACCAGGAGGCCTACACGGTGATGAACGAGATCATGTCCGGCGAGACCTCCCAGACCCAGAACGCCGCGTTTTTGGCGGCGCTGTCCACCAAGAGCACCCGGGCGGAGACCAGCGACGAGATCGCCGGCTGCGCCGCCGCCATGCGGGAGCACGCCCTGAAGGTGGATATCCCCTTCCCCGTCTTTGAGATCGTGGGCACCGGCGGCGACGGCGCCCACAGCTTCAACATCTCCACCGTCTCCGCCCTGGTGGCCGCCGCGGGGGGGATGAAGGTGGCCAAGCACGGCAACCGGGCGGCCTCCTCCCAGTGCGGCACCGCCGACTGCCTGGAGGCCCTGGGGGTGAACATCCAGCAGAGTCCGGCGCGGTGCGTGGAACTGCTCAACGAGGCGGGGATGTGCTTCTTCTTCGCCCAGAAGTACCACACCTCCATGAAGTACGTGGGCGCCATCCGCAAGGAGCTGGGCTTCCGCACGGTGTTCAACATCCTTGGCCCCCTCACCAACCCCGGCGGCCCCAAGGTGCAGCTTTTGGGGGTGTACGACGAGTATCTGGTGGATCCGCTGGCCCAGGTGCTCATCAGCCTGGGCGTGGAGCGGGGGATGGTGGTCTACGGCCAGGACAAGCTGGACGAGATCTCCCTGTCCGCCCCCACCCGCGTGTGCGAGTTCAAGGACGGCTGGTTCAAGTCCTACACCGTCGCCCCGGAGGACTTCGGCCTCACCCGCTGTCAGAAGTCCGACCTGGTGGGCGGCGCGCCGGAGGAGAACGCCCGGATCGCCCGGGACATTCTGGCCGGCGCCAAAGGCCCCAAGCGGGACGCGGTGCTGCTCAACGCCGGGGCCGCCCTCTACCTGGGGGGCAAGGCGGAGAGCTGGAAGGCCGGGATCGCCCTGGCCGTCCAACTCATCGACAGCGGCGCGGCCGCCCAGACCTTGGAGAAGGTCATCGCCGTATCCAACCGCCCGGAGGCGTGAGATGACCATCCTGGACCAGCTGGCCGACCACGCCCGGGCGCGGGTGGCGGCGGATCGGGCGCACCTCCCCCTGGAGGCCCTGCGGGAACAGGCCCAGGCAAGCCCGCCGGGCGGCGGCGCCGCCTTTGCCGCCGCCCTGCGCCGCCCCGGCCTCTCCTTCCTCTGCGAGGTGAAACGGGCCTCCCCCTCCAAGGGCCTTATCGCCCCGGACTTCCCCTACGTGGACATCGCCCGGGACTACCAGGCCGCCGGGGCGGACGCCATCTCCTGCCTCACGGAACCCAAGTGGTTTCTGGGTTCCGATGAAATTTTCACCGATATCCGGCAGGCCGTCTCCACCCCCATGCTCCGTAAGGACTTCACGGTGGACGAGTACCAGCTCTACCAGGCCAGGGTGATGGGGGCGAACGCGGTGCTGCTCATCTGCGCCCTGCTGGACACCGCCGCCGTGGCCCGATACCTGGCCCTGTGCCAAGACCTGGGTCTGGCCGCCCTGGTGGAGGCCCACGACGCGCGGGAAATTCGCTCCGCCGTGGACGCCGGGGCGGAGTTCATCGGGGTGAACAACCGCAACCTGAAGGACTTCTCCGTGGACTTCTCCAACGCCGCCCGACTGCGGGAACACATCCCCCCCGACCGGGTCTACGTGGCGGAGAGCGGGGTCACCGGCCCGGCGGACGCCGCCGCCCTGCGGCGTATCGGCGCGGACGCGGCGTTGGTGGGGGAAGCGCTCATGCGCGCGGCGGACAAGGCCGCCCTGCTCCGCCAAATGCGGGAGGCGGCACGATGACCAGGATCAAAATCTGCGGCCTGTACCGCCCGGAGGATATCAGTTATGTAAACCAGTCAAAGCCGGACTGGTGCGGCTTTATCATCAACTTTCCAAAGAGCCACCGCAGCCTCACCCCGGATCGGGTTCGAGTCCTGCGCGCGGGACTCTCCCCCGCGGTGACGCCGGTGGGGGTGTTCGTGGACAGCCCGGTGGAGACGGTGGCGGCGCTCTTGCGGGAGGGCGTCATCTCGGTGGCCCAGCTCCACGGCCACGAGAGCGAGGACTACATCGCCCGGCTCCGCTCCCTGGCGGGAGGCGGGCGCCAGGTCTGGAAGGCGTTCCGGGTGCGGGGCGCCGGCGATCTGGAGGCGGCCAACGCCTCCAGCGCCGACCTCGTCCTCCTGGACAACGGCTACGGCACCGGGGCGGCCTTTGACTGGTCGCTGGTCGGCGGCGTCCGGCGGCCCTTCCTGCTGGCCGGCGGGCTGACGCCGGAGAACATCCCGGCGGCCATCCGGGCGCTCCACCCCTACGGGCTGGACATCTCCAGCGGGGTGGAGACGGATCGGATCAAGGACAGAGACAAGATACAGGCGGCGGTGGACGCCGCGCGAAAGGAGTGACCCCTCGTGTCCAACGGACGCTTTGGCATCCACGGCGGGCAGTACATCCCCGAGACGCTGATGAACGCGGTTTTGGAGCTGGACGCCGCCTACCGGAAGTTCAAGGACGACCCGGAGTTTGTCCGGGAGCTGAGCTACCTCTTCAACGAGTACGCCGGACGGCCCTCCCGGCTCTACTTCGCCGAGAAGATGACCCGTGACCTGGGCGGCGCGAAGATCTACCTCAAGCGGGAGGATCTGAACCACACCGGCGCCCACAAGATCAACAACGTCCTGGGCCAGGCGCTGCTGGCCAAGAAGATGGGCAAGACCCGCCTCATCGCCGAGACCGGCGCGGGGCAGCACGGCGTCGCCACCGCCACCGCCGCCGCCCTCATGGGGATGGAGTGCGTGGTGTTCATGGGGGAGGAGGACACCCGGCGGCAGGCCCTGAACGTCTACCGCATGCGCCTGCTGGGGGCGGAGGTGGTGCCCGTCACCACCGGCACCGCCACACTGAAGGACGCGGTCTCCGAGGCCATGCGGGAGTGGACCTCCCGCATCGACGACACCCACTACTGCCTGGGTTCGGTGATGGGTCCCCACCCCTTCCCCACCATCGTCCGGGACTTCCAGGCGGTGATCTCCCGGGAGATCAAGAGCCAGCTCCAGGAGAAGGAGGGGCGGCTGCCCGACGCGGTGATCGCCTGCGTGGGCGGCGGCTCCAACGCCATCGGCAGCTTCTACCACTTCATCCCCGACGCCTCCGTGCGCCTCATCGGCTGCGAGGCCGCCGGACGGGGGGTGGACACCTTTGAGACCGCCGCCACCATCGCCACCGGGCGGCTGGGCATCTTCCACGGCATGAAGAGCTACTTCTGCCAGGACGAGTACGGCCAGATCGCCCCGGTCTACTCCATCTCCGCCGGTCTGGACTACCCCGGCATTGGCCCGGAACACGCCTGGCTCCACGACACCGGCCGGGCGGAGTACGTCCCCGTCACCGACGACGAGGCGGTGGACGCCTTTGAATACCTCGCCCGGACGGAGGGGATCATCCCCGCCGTGGAGTCCGCCCATGCCGTGGCCTACGCCCGGAAGCTGGCGCCCACCATGGGCCGCGATCAGATCGTCGTCATCACCATCTCCGGCCGGGGCGACAAGGACTGCGCCGCCATCGCCCGGTACAGAGGGGAGGATCTCCATGAGTAACATCGCCCAAGCCTTCGCCCACGGCAAGGCCTTCATCCCCTTCCTCACCTGCGGCGACCCCGACCTGGCCACCACCGCCGCCTGCGTCCGCGCCTGCGCGGATGCAGGGGCCAGCCTCATCGAACTGGGCATCCCCTTCTCCGACCCCACCGCCGAGGGGCCGGTGATCCAGGGGGCAAACCTCCGCGCCCTCACCGGCGGGGTCACCACCGATAAAATTTTTGACCTGGTGCGGGAGCTGCGCCGGGACGTCACCGTGCCCATGGTGTTCATGACCTACGCCAACGTGGTATTCTCCTACGGCATAGACAAGTTCCTCTCCAAAGCCGCCCAGGTAGGCATGGACGGGCTGATCCTCCCGGATGTGCCCTTTGAGGAGAAGGAGGAGTTCGCCCCCGCCTGCCGGAAGTACGGCCTGGATCTGATCTCCCTCATCGCCCCCACCTCGGAGGGGCGCATCGCCCGCATCGCCAAGGCCGCCGAGGGGTTTGTGTACTGCGTGTCCTCCCTGGGCGTCACCGGGGTGCGGTCCGAGATCACCACCGACGTGGGCGCTATGGTGCGCCTGGTGAAGGAGGCTAACCCGGCCATCCCCTGCGCCGTGGGCTTCGGCATCTCCACCCCGGAACAGGCCAGGCGCATGGCCTACCTCTCCGACGGCGCCATCGTCGGCTCCGCCATCGTCAAGCTCCTGGCCCAGTACGGCAAAGACGCCCCGGAACACGTGGGCGCCTACGCCAAGTCCATGACGGAGGCCCTGCGGGGCTGACCCGCCCGCCCCCTCTCACCTTCCTCCCCCCGGCGGCATAGAACGGGGAAGGAGGTGGGTAGGATGACCTTCCGCCAGACCCGCCGGGGCTTCACGCTCACCGAACTGCTGCTCGTCCTGGCGATCCTGGCGATCCTGACAGCGATCGCCGTCCCGGTCTTCTCCGCCGCGCTGGGAAGGGCGCGGGAGACGGTCCGGGCCGCCAACCTGCGCACGGCGAAGACCGCCGCGCTGGAGCGCATCCTGCTCCGGCCGGAGGACTACGCCCTCCAGGGCGACGAGAACGGCTGGCAGTGCTTCGCCACCTTCTCCGGCAAGGGGGAGCTGCTGGAGCTGCGGCTGGTGGGCGCGCAGAACACCGGGGAACTCCCCGACCAATGGCTGGACGACAACAGCCTGACCTTCTTTCTCTCCGACCCGGACGGCCCGTGAAGGGCGATGGGACAGAATTTTCAATTTCCTATTGACACGGTGGGTAGATGGGTATATAATGCCAACCATCGGGTCGGGCACATCCGCAAAATGCCCGCACAGTCTATTAGGAAAGGAGCGAACGTCATGGCCATCGCCGTCAAGGGTCTGGAGTCCTGTCGCTGTTGTCTGATGCTGCACACCCGGGCGTCTTTTGATGGCCTGGCGCGTTCGGTCGCTCTCCAACGCGCCAAACTATGACATAACCTCCTCATCTGTCGTAGCGCCATCCGCCCGGGAACTGAAACAGCTCCCGGTTTTTTTGCGCCTCGACCCGGTGTATCAGGACCGATATTCTGACATCAGAAAGGAATGGATCGACTATGAAATTCTCCACTTGGAAGCGCATTACCGCCGTCGCCCTGGCCCTGGCTCTCACCTTCGCCCTGGCCGCCTGCGGCAAGGGTGACAGCGGCGCCGCCCCCGCCGGGGACGCCGGTTCCGACGCCGCCGGGTTCCGCACCCTGGACGAGATCAAGGCCAGCGGCACCGTCAACATCGGCGTCTTCTCCGACAAGAGTCCCTTCGGCTATGTGGACGAAAACGGCGACTACCAGGGCTATGACGTCTACTTTGCCCAGCGCATCGGCGAGGATCTGGGCGTGGAGGTCAACTACGTCTCCACCGAGGCCGCCAACCGCATCGAGTACCTCCAGACCGGCAAGGTGGACATCATCCTGGCCAACTTCACCGTCACCGAGGAGCGGGCGCAGGAGGTGGACTTCGCCCTGCCCTACATGAACGTGGCCCTGGGCGTTGTCTCCCCGGACGAGAGGGTCATCACCAGCCTGGACGAGCTGGGCGCGGACGATGAGGTCATCGTCATCTCCGGCACCACCGCGGAGACCTACCTGGAGAAGAATAACCCCGAGATCAAGCTCCAGAAGTACGACGCCTACGCCGAGGCCAAGACCGCCCTGGAGAACGGCAACGGCGCGGCCTGGGCCAACGACAACACCGAGGTCATCGCCTTCGCCATCGAGAACCCCGGCTACACCGTGGGCATCCCCTCCCTGGGCAGCGCGGACACCATCGCCCCCGCCGTCACCAAGGGCAACGACACCCTGCTCAACTGGCTCAACGACGAGATCATGGCCCTGGGCGCGGAGAACTTCTTCCACACCGACTATGAGGCCACCCTGCTGGACACCTACGGCGCGGACTACGAGGACACGCTGGTCGTCGAGGGCGGCGTCACCGCCGGCTGAGCGGGAAAAGGCCCGGCCAACGATTTTTTGAGAAAGGAGGCTGCGCCATGGACTGGGGCGTGATGCTCTCTTACCTGCCGCTCTACCGGGACGCGCTGCTGCTCACCCTGCGCATCGGGTGGCAGGGCGTGGCGCTGGCGCTGGCGCTGGGCGTGGTGTGCGCGCTGACGCTCCACCTGCGCCTGCCGGTGCTGCGCCAGATCGTCACGGCCTACATTGAGCTGTTTCGCAACACCCCCCTCCTGGTGCAGCTCTTCTTTCTCTACTTCGCCCTGCCCAAGGTGGGCGTCCGCCTCTCCCCCGACGCCTGCGGCACGCTGGGGCTGGGGCTGCTGGGCGGGGCTTACATGGCGGAGACCTTCCGCAGCGGGCTGGACAACATCCCCACCATCCAGAGCGAAAGCGCCCAGAGCCTGGGCATGACCCGGCTCCAGGCGTTTCGCTATGTCATCCTGCCCCAGGCGGTGTCCTCCAGCGTGCCGGGGCTGGTGGCCAATGTGGTCTTCCTCCTGAAGGAGACCAGCGTATTTTCCACCATCAGCCTCATGGATCTGATGTTCACCGCCAAGGACCTCATCGGGATGTACGCCAAGACCCTGGAGTGCCTGACCCTGCTGGTGGTGTTTTACCTCATCATGCTGCTCCCCGTGTCCTTCTTGGGCAGCGCGATAGAAAGGCGGCTGCGGTATGCAGAGTTTGGGGATCGACGTACTGTTTAAGGGCCGCAACCTGCTCCGGCTGCTGGGCGGGCTGTGGGTGGCGGTGCGCATCAGCCTCATCTCCGTTGCGCTGAGCATCGTGCTGGGGCTTCTCATCGGCGTGCTGATGACGGGGAAAAGCCCCGTCCTCCGGGGCGTTTTCCGCCTCTATCTGGAGACGGTGCGCATCCTGCCCCAGATGGTGCTGCTCTTCATCGTCTACTTCGGCACCACCCGGCTCTTCGGCTGGAACCTCTCCGCGGAGGTGTCCGCCGTGTTCGTCTTCACCTTCTGGGGCGCGGCGGAGATGGGCGATCTGGTGCGCGGGGCGATTTTGAGCATCCCCTCCATCCAGCGCGAGAGCGCCCAGGCTCTGGGCATGACCCCCCGGCAGGTCTACGGCTACGTCATCCTGCCCCAGACCGTCCGGCGGCTCATCCCCCTTTCCATCAACCTCATCACCCGCATGATCAAGACCACCAGTCTGGTGATGATGATCGGCATGGTGGAGGTGCTCAAGGTGGCCCAACAGATCATCGAGGCCAACCGCCGCACCTCTCCCAACGCCGCCTTCGGCCTGTTCGCGGTGGTCTTTCTGCTCTATTTCGCCATTTGCTGGCCCATCAGCCGGCTGGCGGGCTATCTGGAAAAAAGGTGGGCATGACTGTGGCGGATATCTTGCTGGAGCTTCGACATGTGCATAAGCGCTACGGGGAGAACGTGGTGCTGCGCGACCTGGACCTCACGGTGCGCCGGGGGGAGGTGGTGGTGGTCATCGGCCCCTCCGGGTGCGGCAAGAGCACCCTTCTGCGGTGCGTCAACGCCCTGGAGGACATCCAGGGCGGCGAGGTGCTGCTGGACGGCCAGCCGGTGCGGCAGGAGGCCAAGAACATCTCCCAGATGCGCCAAAAGATCGGCATGGTCTTTCAGAGCTACGACCTCTTCCCCCACAAGACCATCCTGGAAAACGTGCTGCTGGCGCCCCTGAAGGTCCAGAAACGCCAGCGTCCCGAAGCGGAGGCGGAGGCCTTGGCGCTCCTGGAGCGGGTGGGCCTGGCCGACCGCCGGGACGACTACCCCCGGCAGCTCTCCGGCGGGCAGAAGCAGCGGGTGGCCATCGTCCGGGCGCTGATGACCCACCCGGAGATCCTGCTCCTGGACGAGATCACCGCCGCCCTGGACCCGGAGATGGTCCACGAGGTACTGGAGGTGGTGCTGGACCTGGCCAAAAACGGCAGCACCATGCTCATCGTCACCCACGAGATGGCCTTCGCCAGGGCCATCGCCCATCGGGTGGTGTTCCTGGAAAACGGGGAGATCGTGGAGGAGAGCCGCGACCCCAAGGCGTTTTTCACCCGCCCCGCCACAGAGCGGGCACAGCGCTTTTTGCGCACCTTCGAATACTGAGCAAAAAGGAAGGCGCTTCTCCGGAAGCGCCTTCCTTTTTTCGCGGGACGATATCGCCTATGCGGTAGGTACCGCGTTGGCCACAGCCAGCTCCTCCCGGCGGAAGTAGTCGTGGACGGTCAGACCGTGCCGGGCGGCCAGGGCCTGGGTCTGAGCGTCCACCATGCCGCCGCAGAGGAACGGCCCCGGCGCGAGTCGGGCAAAGACCTCCTCCAGGGGATAGCGCCCCTCGCCCATGGGGGCGTTGAGGGCGCCGTCCGCCCCCCGCACCGGCAGAGGGAGGACCACGCAGTCCGCCTCCGCCGCCTGGGCGAGGTCGGGATCGCTCTCCCCCAGGGCGTAGGTATGTACCCGGTGGCCGTCCGCGCGCAGGAGACCGGCCAGCTTTTCCTGGCGCAGGTCGCCGCCCAGGAGCCAGAAGTTTTGTGTTCGCTTCAAAGGAACTCCCCCCTCTACACCCCTCATCCTATTCCCCGCCCCGCCGGGTGGTGCGGCCCTTCGCGCGGACAGAAAAAGCCCCGCCTCCCGTGGGAGGCGGGGCTTTGCTCAGCGCCTGCGTTTTCGGAGTTCCAAGACGACCAGGGCGGCGGCGGAGAGGACGCCCAGGGCGACGCCGGGGAACAGGCCGGGGGCGGTGTAGCGCAGGGTCACGGTATGCTCGCCGGCGGTCAAGGGGACGGTGAGGAAGGCGTCCAGCCAGGCGCCGTGTTCCGTCTTATGGCCGTCCACGTAGGCCGTCCAGCCGGACTCGGCGGGAATGGTGGTGAGCAGGGTTTGGTCGCCGTCCACGGTCACGGTCAGCCGCACCGTGCCGCCGTCCGCCACGGACTGCACGTCCGCGCCGTTCACCGCCTGCACGGCGCTGGACAAAACGTCCCGATCCAGCTCCCACAGGAGGGGTTCCGGCGCGGCCCAGGTGTCGTCGTGGCGCAGGGTGACCGCGCCGACCTCCCCCGCCGCCGGGGTACCCAGGTAGTGGACGCTGGCGGCCTCTGAGCTGCCCAGGGCCACCGTCTCGCCGCCGTCCAGCCACGCCTGGGAGAGGCCGTCGCCGGACAGGTCGGCGTAGACGGGGCGGCCGGTGCCGGCGAAGTGGAACTCGCTCCCGTCGCCTGTGGCCCACGAGTCCGCGCCCACGGGCGTAAACGCGTCCGCAGCCGTCCCGGAGAGGCTTTTGAGCAGGTCGTTCTGCCGTTCAAAGGGCGTGGCGGCGGCGCTGAGGGTGGGCACGTCCTCCCCGGCGCTGACAAAGGCCAGGGGCAGCGCGGCGGGGTTTTTGTAGAGGGTGAAGTCACCGGAGGAGGCCACGGCCTCGTAGGGGGAGCCGCCCCGGGAGATGACGTAGCGGAAGTCCAGCAGAGCGTCGGTCACCGGCGTGGAGCCGTAGTAGGCGCACCACATCCAGGCCTGGGCGAAGCCCAGGGTCCGGGTCAGCTGGTTCACGTCGAGATTGTAGAGGCTGCTGTAATGGGTGAGGCCGGGGTAGCCAAAGGCCAGGGGGCCGTTGTGGCCCCTGTCCTCGGTGGCGCCTATGCGGAAGAAAGGCTCGTCGTTGTCCTCATAGGCCGCGGCGGTGAGTTCGGCGTTGGCGGCGTAGTCCGCCTGGTAGGCGGCGTTGGACTGATAGCGGAACTGGCCGTCTACGCCCGCCAGGATCGCCTTGGTGTTCAGGCTCACGTCCAGCAGCGCCAGGGCCAAAAGGACGACGCCCGCCGCCTTGCCCAGGGCCGGGCCGCGCCGCCGCGCGGCGGCCAGGAGCGGCGGCAGCGCCTGGGCGGCCATGGCCAGCACCACGAAGGAGACCAAAAAGCCGTACCGCCAGGGGAACCAGTTGGGGCGCTTCAGGAGGTGCCACAGCTTGTCCAGCGGGGAGAGCATCATCGACAGCACCAGGGCCAGCAGCAGCCCGCCCCAGGCCAGTTTTTCCCGGAGGGGATAGCGCTGGTAGAAGTACAAAACCGCCAGCACCGCGGCCACCACCCCGCAGGCCACGTAGGGCAGCGCCGTCTGGGTCAGGGAGGTGTACGACCCGGAGACCAGGCGCACCAGGATCTCCAGCGGGTCGCCGGCGAAGAAGCCGTCGTAGTCCACGTTGCCGCCGCTGAATTTGCCGGTGAACATGGCCAGGAAGGTGGGCAGCCACAGCCACGCCGTCAGGCCCATGGCGCAGGCGGCGCCGCCGAGGAATTTGCCGGCGGTCACGGCCAGCGTCCGCCCCCGCAGCCGCAGCATCACCGTCCGTGCGATGAAGTACAGCAGGCAGAACGCCCCGATCATGTAGGAGATGTACCAGCAGGAGAAAAAGCAGACGGTGAGGGCGGCCACGAAGGGGCCGAAGCCGCGGCCGTCCAAAATTCGCTCCAGGGCCAACAGGATCAGCGGCAGCCAGATCACCCCGTCCAGCCACATGATGCACAGGGAGTACGCCGCGTTGTAGGACATGAGGGCGTAGCTCACCGCGCACAGCAGCGCGGCCAGGCCGGAGCCGGGGAATTTCCGCTGGGCGTAGAGGGCGAAGGCCGCCCCGGAAAGGCCGATCTTCAGGGCGGCCAGGAACATCAGCGCCACCGGGAGGTGCGCGTTGGGCACCAGCAGGGTCAGAGCGGACAGCGGGCTGGAGACATAGTAGGAGAAGACACCGATGTAGGACGTCCCCAGCGCCTTGGACCAGGAGAAGAAGAGGTCGCCGCCCTTGAGGGCGCAGAAAAACTCCACGTACTGGTCCGCCATGTCGGAGGCCAGGATGGTCTTATCCCCCCAGGGCGCCATGCCCAGGGAGGCGTAGGCCATCAGCATCACCGCGAAGGGGATGACAAAGGCCAGCAGGCAGACGGCCAGCCGCTTGCGTCTATCGCTCATCTTCGCCGCCTCCCTCCTGGCGCAGGATATAGATGGGGCGGCGCTTCGTCTCCAGGTAGGTCCTGGAGAGGTACTGCCCCAAAATGCCCATGCAGAAGAGCTGGATGCCCGCGATGAGCAGGATGATGCACACCAGGGACGGCCAGCCGTAGGCGCTGCCGCGCCAGATCAGCTCCCGGATGATGATGGCCACGATGGCGACCCCGGACACCCCGCACAACGTCAGCCCCAGCACCGAGGCGATGGCCAGCGGCGCGGTGGAGAAGGCGACGATGCCCTCCAGGGCGTACAAGAGCAGCTTGAAAAAGGACCACTTGGTCTCCCCCGCCGCCCGGGGCAGGTTGGGCGTCTCCACCCACTTGGTCCTGAAGCCCACCCAGGAGAAGATGCCCTTGGAAAAGCGGTTGTACTCCTTCACGGACAGCACCGCCTCCACCATCTTCCGGGTCATCAGGCGGAAGTCCCGGGCGCCGTCCACGATCTCGGTGTCGCTCATCCTGTTGATGAGCTTGTAGAACTGCCGGGCGAAGAAGGAGCGGATGGGGGGTTCCCCCTTTCGATCCACCCGGCGGACGGCGGCGCAGTCCCAGCCGTCCCGGATGGCGGACAAAAGCTCCGGCAGCAGCGCGGGCGGGTCTTGCAGGTCCACGTCCATCACCGCCACCAGGTCGCCCTGGGCGTGTTCCATCCCGGCGTACAGCGCCGCCTCCTTGCCGAAGTTCCGGCTGAAGGACAGCCAGCGCACCGCCCGGTCCTTCGCCGCCAGCGCCTGGATGGCCGCCAGGGTGCCGTCGGTGGAGCCGTCGTCCACAAAGACGTACTCCACGGCCACGTCGGGCAGCTGCCCGGCCACGGCCTGGACCGCCTCGTAGAAGATGGGGACGCTCGCCTCTTCCTGATAACAGGGGACGACAATAGAGAGCAGTTCCATCCCGACCCCCTCCTTTGCTGTCAAGATCACCCTGCTATCTTATCGCAAAAAGGGGCCTGTGTCAATCTGCCCCCGCCGCCGGGGAGGTTGATATTCGGGAGGGAATGTGGTATACTATCCCTATCCTAGCAACGGCCTATGGCGGGCTATCCGCCGCGGGAGATGGGCGGGATGAACGGAAAGAAACGGAGGCGGAGAGATGAGACGGAAGACAGCGGCGATCTGGGTGGCGGCGGCCACCGCGTTGGTCTTGGCTCTGGGCGGGTGCGGGCAGGCGGATCCGCAACCCAGCCAGGCGCCGGGGAGCGCCGCGCCGACGGTCAGCAAGCGGGACGCCATCCCCTTTGAGGAGGGGCAGCTGTACGCCGTGGCCTACCTGGGCTATCAGACCATCGACGACTGGGCCTACTACGTGGAGCGGTATCTGGACAGCGGCGACGTGCCCACCCACTTCATCTCCGATGGGGATTACTACCTGGTGATCCCCCGGTACGACGATATGGGGGTGGCGCTGTACGCCAACGACATAGAGACCGGCGCCAGCGAACCCCGCTATGAGGCGAACAGCTGCGGCCCCTTCCTGCTCCAGTGCAACATCAGCGACATCTTCTCCGACGCCGCCATCCGCTTCACCTACAACGGGGAGACGGTGGAGTTCTCCCCCTTCCTCTCCCTGGAAAACGGCGCCCCCATGATGGGCGAGCGGGGGCTGGACCTGACCAAGCCCTCCTGAGCGCCCCACGAGCACGCAAAAGCCCGCGCCACCCGGCGCGGGCTTTTTTCCGCCGAAAAACCGTGCCGGTCACCCCTCCGGGGGGAGGGCGCGGCAGAGGGCCAGGATGTCCTCCCGCCGGGCGAGGTCGGGGGAGAAGGCGGTGGCGCAGCCGGCGGCCACCCCCAGGGCCAGGGCGGCCTCCCAACCCCGTTCCAACCCGGCCAGAAAGCCCGCCACCATGGAGTCCCCCGCCCCCACGGTGTTCACCGCCCGGCCTGGGATGGCCCGGCGGCGGTGGACAACGCCGGTGTGATCCAGCAGCAGCGCGCCATCCGGCCCCAGGGAGACCAGCACGTTTTCCGCGCCGCGGCTCAGCAGCTCTTTCGCGCCCCGGGCCACGGCCTCGTCCGTGTCCATGGGCCGCCGGCACAGCGCCTCCAGCTCCGCCCGGTTGGGCTTGACCAGGAAGGGGCGGCAGGCCAGGGCGTTTGCCAGGAGCGGCCCCGCCGCGTCCACCACCGCGCGGATGTTCCGCCCCCACAGGCGGGTGAGGATGGCGGCGTAGATATCCTCCGGCAGGGTGGGCGGCACGCTGCCCGCCAGCACCAGAGTGTCACCCGGCTCCAAACGGTCCAGCCGCGCGTAGAGCGGCTCCAGGTCCGCCGGGGCCACGGCCGGGCCGGGGGCGTTCAGCTCTGTCTCCGTCTCCCCCTTCAGCTTCACGTTCACCCGGGTCTCGCCGCCGGGGAGGCGGAAAAACTCCGCGGGGAAGCCCCGCCTGCCCACCGCCTCCTCCAGCGCCGCGCCGGTGAAGCCCGCCGTGAGCGCCAGGGCGGTGGTCTCCGCCCCCAGCCGGGCCAGCACGGTGGACACATTGATGCCCTTGCCCCCGAAGTACATCGCCGTCCGCCGGGCGCGGTTGGTGCCGCCCCAGGTCAGGGCGTCCGCCTCCATCACATAGTCGATGGCGGGGTTCAAGGTCAGCGTGTAGATCATCTCCGGCTCTCCCCTCTCTGTCCTCTCCGCTCTGTATCATAGCACATTCTACCACACTTTTCCCCCCTGGAAAAGAGCGGCGGTGTGGGCAGTTTCACCAATGGACGGCGGGCGGTTTTTTTGTGCAAAACTGCCTTGGACGGAGGCGGCGGAATGTGGTATCCTGTTTGGACGGAAAAGGAAACCCACCCGGAGAGAACAGGAGAACGATATGCCGAGAAATCAGGCCCAGCGGATGGTCTTTGCCCTGCTCACGGTGATCATCACCGTCCACGCCTATGTGTTTTACAGCCTCTATGTGGTCAACGGCGCCACCCTCATGGCGCTGAACCAGACCACCGGCGTCCTGGCCGCGCTGCGGCAGCAGGGCGGCGTCTACATGATGGGGCGGTACCTGCCCATCTGGGCCTGCGTCCTCACGGAGTTTGCGCTGGCCTACCTGCTGGAAATTCTGGTGGGCAGCCCGGCCTCCTTCCGGCTGGCCAGCAGGGTCTTCGACCCCCGCGCCACCCATCCCGTCCTCTTTGAGACGGCCATCATCTGCGCCACGGTGGGCATCATGTGCCCGGCTATGAGCTTCCTGGCCGCCTTTCTCTACTACCCCTACTACCTGGGCTTTTCGCCGGTCACGCTGCTGGCCAACTGGCTGAAGCTGGTGTGCTTCAACTTCCCCTTCGCCTTCTTCACCCAGCTCTTTTTCATCCAGCCCGCGGTGCGGACGCTCTTTAAGCTCCTCTACCGCAAAGACCTCCAGCGCAGGGCGGCGCAAAGCGCCTGAGGCGGACACACAAGTTCATAATTCCCTTTGTTGAAAACGAGCGGCATGATGCGTAAGTCCAGTTTTACGCACGTGCCGCCCGTTTATTTTGTTTTCCGAAAGGATGGGTCAAGGATGGAACACAACACGGATCAGGCCCTGGGCGTTCAGCCCATCGGGCGGCTTATGGGGCGGTACGCCGTCCCCTGCGTGATCTCCCTGCTGGGCGGCGCGCTCTACAACATCGTGGACCAGCTCTTCATCGCCAACGCCGATTACCTGGGTTCCTACGGCAACGCCGCCAACGCGATGGTCTTTCCGCTGACGGTCATCGCCCTGGCCATCGCCGTGATGATCGGAGACGGCTGCTGCGCCTTCGTGTCCCTCTGCCTGGGACGGGGGGAGCCGGAGCGGGCAAAGGAGAGTGTGGGCGGCAGCGTAACTCTGGCGCTGGGAAGCGGACTTTTGTTGTGCGGGCTTTACCTGGCGCTGAGCCGGCCGCTCCTGGCCGTGTTCGGCGGCACGGTGAACCCGGAGACCTTCGCCCTGAGCCGGGAGTACTTCTTCTGGATCGCCCTGGGCATCCCCTTCTACCTGTTCGGCCAGGCCATCAACCCCGTGATCCGGGCGGACGGCTCGCCCCGGTTCGCCATGGCCGCCACCCTGGTCGGGGCGGGGTGCAACATCGTTCTGGACCCGGTGTTTATCTTCCTCTTCCGCTGGGGCATGACCGGCGCGGCGGTGGCTACCGTCCTGGGGCAGATCGCCACGGCGGGTATGGCGGTGTGGTATCTCTTTCACATGCGCCTGGTCAAGCCCGCCCGCGGGGATCTCCGCCCGCGCCGGGCGGTGTGCCAAAAGACGCTCACCCTGGGCCTGACCAGCTTCCTGTCTCAGATCTCCCTGGTGGCGGCTATGGCGGCCATCAACAACATGATCCGGGTGTACGGCGCGCTGGACCCCGTCTTCGGCCAGGAGCAGTACGCCCAGATCCCCATGGCGGTGGTGGGGATCGTGATGAAATTTTTCCAGATCGTCATCTCCATCGTGGTGGGGATGGCGGCGGGGTGCATCCCCATCGCCGGGTACAACATGGGCGCCGGGCTGCCCGGCCGGGTCAAGGGGCTGTTCACCCGACTGCTCCTGTGGGAGGCCGCGGTGGGCGCGGCGGCTCTGGTCATCGTGGAGGTCTTCCCCTCCCAACTCATCGGCCTGTTCGGCGCGGCCAACGAGAGCGTCTACTACACCCAGTTCGCCTGCCGGGCCTTTCGGGTGTACCTGTGCATGATCGTCCTGGCCTGCGTGAACAAGGCCTGCTTCATCTTCCTCCAGGCCATGGGAAAGGCGGCGGCGTCCACCCTGCTCTCCATGGCCCGGGAGATCCTCTTCGGGGTGGGCTTTGCCCTGACCCTCCCCCTGCTCTGGGGGCTGGACGGGGTGCTCTATTCCATGCCCGTGTCCGACCTGCTCACCTTTGTCCTCTCGGTGTGGGTGGTGCTCACCACCTACCGGGAGCTGTCCCAGGCTCAGCGGATGGCGCCGCGGCCCTCCACCGTGTAAAAAGACCGCCGGACGATGCCCCGTCCGGCGGTCTTTCACATACTCTTTCGGATTTGATCGATGGCGCTCTTCTCCAGGCGGGAGACCTGGGCCTGGGAGATGCCGATGGCGTTGGAGACCTCCATCTGGGTCTTGCCCTGGAAGAAGCGCAGGGAGAGGATGCGCTTCTCCCGCTCGGACAGCCGCCCCATGGCCTCCCCCAGGGCGATGCGCTCCAGCCAGCTCTCGTCGGTGTTCTTCTTGTCCCGCACCTGGTCCATCACATACACCGTGTCGCCCCCCGACTCGTACACCGGCTCGTAGAGGCTGAGGGGGTCCACGATGGCGTCCAGGGCCATCACCACGTCCTCCCGCGGGATGTCCAAAATCTGGGCGATCTGGTCCAGGGTGGGTTCCCGCTGGTGCTCGGCCAGGTACTTCTCCTTCGCCCCCAGGACTTTATACGCCGTATCCCGCATGGACCGGGAGACCCGCATGGCGCTGTTGTCCCGGAGGTAGCGCCGGATCTCGCCGATGATCATGGGCACGCCGTAGGTGGAAAATTTTACGTCCAGGTCCACATTGAAGTTGTCGATGGCTTTGATAAGGCCGATGCAGCCAACTTGAAAAAGGTCGTCGGCGTTCTCTCCCCGGCCGGAGAATTTTTGTATCACCGACAGCACCAGTCGGAGGTTGCCGAAAATCAGTTTTTCCCGGGCCTCCATATCACCCGCTTTCGTCCGCCGCAGCAGCTCCATGCTCTCCTCGCTTTTCAGCACGGGCAGCTTGGATGTGTTCACGCCGCAGATCTCTACCTTTCCCTGCACGCCAACGACCCCCCTGATCGGTTTCGTTGGTTTCAGTATCTCCCCGGCTGGGGCTTTCATACGGGCAGAGGAAGGGCTTTATTTTTTTCCCGTTGACCGCCTTCGATGGAATTTTTCCGCCCCGATGTTCCCCGCGAAAAAGGGGGCAAAATAACAGGCGAAAAAAACTTATAAAAAAATTTCAAAAAATAGGAGACAAATAGAGAAATATGTGGTAGAATGAAAAATTGTAAGAGCTGCTGTCGAAGCAGCACACCCAACACCGCTTTAAATTTTTTTAGGAGGTATAGCACAATGAACAAACCTGTGGAACCCAAGAAGGACGCCGTGAAGGCGGAGGCCGTCAAGGCCGCCGAGCCTGTCAAGGCCGCCGAGCCCGCCAAGAAGGCCGCCGCCCCCAAGGCCGCTGCCAAGAAGCCCGCCGCCAAGAAGGCCGCCGCCCCCAAGGCCGCCGCCAAGAAGGCTCCCGCCAAGAAGGCCGCCGCCCCCAAGGCCGCCGCCAAGAGGAGCCAGGAAGTCATCGTTCAGTTCAACGGTATGGACTGGAACGTGGAGGACATCAAGGCCAAGGTCGCCGAGGTTGCCGGCAAGCGGGCCAACGCGACCATCTACGTGAACGTGAACGAGGGTATCGCCTACTACGTGGCCGGCAAGAAGACCGGCTCCGTCAACCTCTGATCCAAGCGCGTCTCTCCAGATACAAAAGGGTGGTATGGCCTGCGCCGTACCACCCTTTTGAGACTGTCAAAGAAGCGGTCGAACCGCTTCTTTGACATTTTTTGCGGCCCGCTGCAGCGCACTCCCCGGCCGCCGCGAGGGCGGCCGACTCGCACGTTTGCGGGCCGAGATGTATTTTTTCCGACGTACACGCCGCCGGAAAAAATTTCCTATGAGTCTTTCGCGCCTAGCGGCGCGAAACTCTGCGAGGCTTTTTTGACAAGCTGAAAAGGGTGGTATGGCCTGCGCCATACCACCCTTTTTCTATTCCCGCCGGCGGTCAGTCCAACGTCAAAGAGACCGGGCAGTGGTCGCTGCCGTAGATATCGGCGTGGATGGCCGCCTCCCGGACGCGGCCGCTCCACCGGGAGGAGATCAGGAAGTAGTCGATGCGCCAGCCGGCGTTGTTCTCCCGGGCGTGAAAGCGGTAGCTCCACCAAGAGTACGCCCCCGCCAGGTCGGGGTACAGGAGGCGGAAGGTATCGGCAAAGCCGGAGTCCAGCAGGTCGCCGAACTTCTCCCGCTCCTGGTCGGAGAAGCCCGCCTTGCCCCGGTTGGGGCCGGGGTTTTTCAGGTCGATCTCCCGGTGAGCCACGTTCAGGTCGCCGCAGAGGATCACCGGCTTCTCCCCGTCCAGGCGCAGCAGATACCGCCGCAGGGCGTCCTCCCAGGACATACGGTACTCGATGCGCTTCAGGCCGTCCTGGGCGTTGGGGGAGTAGACGGTGACGATGTACCGGTCGGGCAGCTCCAGGGTGATGGCGCGACCCTCCCCGATATGGTAGGCGTCGTCCAGGTCATAGCGCACCGACACCGGCTCCAGCCGGGTGAACAAGGCGGTGCCGGAGTAGCCCTTGCGCTGGGCGGAGTTCCAGAAGAGCTGATAGCCGGGCAGCTCCAGGTCGATCTGGCCGGGCTGGAGTTTCGTCTCCTGGAGGCAGAATACGTCCGCGTCCAGGGCGGCGAAGCTGTCCAAAAACCCCTTGGTCATACAGGCCCGCAGGCCGTTCACGTTCCAGGAAACCAGCTTCACATTCCCTTCCCCCTTCTTTTTTCCATAGCCCGATTATAGCATATTCCCACACGCTGGTAAACCCGGAAAAGGGAGGGAACTCCGGCCGCGGTCCGCCGTCTAAAGAGGCGGGGGGGAAACTTCAGAAAATCTTTAGGTTTTGTTCCTGCTTTGTAACTACCATCCCCCCTCCGGCCAGCGTATAATCTTAGTGAATACCGGGCGGATATCCCGGCCGGCGGGTCGCGCCGCGGCTCGCCGGGGTCGAAGAAGGTGGAAAAACAATGAGTAAAAAAGCAGCAGCCGTCGCGGCGGAGACGCCCGCCCCGGCGGAGAATACCGCCCCGGCCAAGCTGAAAAAGCACCGCCGGGGACACCCGGTACGCAACGGGATCATCGCTGCCGGGGTACTGGCCGCCCTGGGCGTGGGCGGATTTTTTCTGGTGCGGTTTTTGACCCGTCCGGACCGGGTGAACAGCCAGATCATGACCCGCACCGCCGACTTGGGCTCCATCCAGTCCACCGTACAGGGTTCCGGCTCCGCCCGCTCCAAGGAGACGGCGGCCATCACCCTGGAAAACGCGGGCATCGTCCAGAGCCTCTTTGTCACCGAGGGGCAGGTGGTCAGCGAGGGCGACCCCCTCTACGAGATCGTATCCCCCGCCGCCCAGGAGGCTCTGACCGCCGCCCAGGACCAGCTCCAGGACCGGCAGGACGCCCTGGCCAAGGCCCAGCAGGCACTGCGGGAGGATCAGCAGACCTACCAGGACATTCTGGACGACCAGCAGCTCTCCAACGACGCCCGGTTTGTGAAAGCGCCCTTCTCCGGCCAACTCCAGGAGACGGTGCGCTACCGGGTGGGCGACAAGGTGACCCGTGGGGAGAAGGTCGCGCTGCTGGTGGACGACCGGAAGTTCCGCATCCCCTTCTACTTCAGCTACGCCTATGAGGGCGTGATCCAGGTGGGGCAGCCCGCCGCCCTGTCGGTGGGCGGCAGCGACCTCACCGGCGTTGTGGAGGAGGTCAACATGGTCCGGCGGGTGACCCCGGAGGGCACCGTGCTCTTTGAGGCGGCGGTGGTGGTGGACAACCCCGGCGCGCTCACCAGCGGCGTCTCCGCCAACGTCACCCTCACCGGGCCGGACGGCGTGGCCATCTACCCCTACGGCCCCGGGACGCTGGAGTACTACCGCACCGAGGAGATCTGGAGCGAGGCCGCCAAGGCCAAGAACGACCGGGAACCCACGGTGGTGGAGACCACCATCCTCCGGGACTACGCCGAGGTGAACGAGGGCGACGTACTTCTCACTCTCTCCCCGGAGGACTTCAGCCGGGACATTGAAAACGCCCGGGAGCAGGTGCGCCTGGGGGAGAACAACGTGACCTCCGCCCAGGAGGCGGTGTCCGACGCCCAAAAGAGCGTGGAGGAGGCCCAGGAGGCGCTGGCCAACTTCTCCGCCACCGCCCCCATCTCCGGCACCGTCACCTCCTGCACCCTGGTGGAGGGCCAGGAGGTGAAGAGCGGGGACACGGTCATCACCATCGCCAACAACACCACCATGGTGGTCACCATCGACGTGGACGACCGCAACATCGCCTACGTCAAGCCGGGCATGACGGTGGACCTCCAGGGCAACTGGGGCGACGGAGGGACGTACACCGGCACCGTCACCAAGATCGACATGTCCCTCTCCGGAGACGCCATGGGTTCCGGCATGACCAACTACCCCGTCACCCTGGAGGTGGACAACGCCGACGGCTCGCTGCTGGAGGGGATGTGGCTGACCTACTCCTTCGTCACCAGCCAGTCGGACAACTGCATCGTGGTGCCCATGCAGAGCGTGAAGTACATGAGCCTGGACAGCGGCGACACCGCCTCGGTGGTCTTTGTGGAGTCGGATCACCGCCCGGAGAACGCCGTGGAGCTGGACCTTCCCGAACTCGCCCCCGGGGAGACTCCCACCTACCCCTCCGAGGCGGAGGGCTTCTACCCCGTGGCGGTGGAGACCGGGCTGTCCGACAGCTACAACGTGGAGATCACCAGCGGTCTGAACGGCGGGGAGAACGTCTTTGTCAACTACCTGCTGGAACAGGCTTACGGCTAAGAGAGGAAGAGTATGCTCATCCACATTGAGGACGTCTACAAAATCTACAACGAGGGCAAAGAGAGCGAGGTCCGGGCGCTGAACGGAGTCAGCCTGGACATCGACCAGGGGGAGTTTGTCTCCATCATCGGCCAGTCCGGCTCGGGAAAGTCCACGCTGATGAACATCCTGGGCTGCCTGGATATCCCCACCTACGGAGACTACCGCCTGGACGGCACCGAGATCACCGAATGTACCGACCGGCAGCTCGCGCACATCCGCAACCGGCGCATCGGCTTCATCTTCCAGGGCTACAACCTCATCCCCGTGCTGGACGCCCGGGAGAACGTGGAGCTGCCCCTGATCTACCAGGGCATGGGCGCGGAGTTGCGCCGGGCGCGGACGGAGGAGGCGTTGGCGCGCGTGGGGATGCTGGAGCGCCAGCACCACCGCCCCGGGGAGATGTCCGGCGGCCAGCAGCAGCGGGTGGCCATCGCCCGGGCCATCGCCACCCACCCCTCCATCCTCATGGCCGACGAGCCCACCGGCGCGCTGGATTCCAAGACCGGTCTCCACGTGCTGGAACTCCTCCACTCCCTCCACCGGGACGGCGCCACCGTCATCCTCATCACCCACGACAACTCCATCGCCGCCACCGCCGACCGGATCATCCGCCTGGCCGACGGGGAGGTCGTGGCCAACGGCAGGCGAGAGGAGGTCTTCGCGTGAAGATCGGGCAAGCGGTGAAGATGGCCTTCAAGTCCCTGACCACCAAAAAGGCGCGCAGCTTCCTCACCATGCTGGGCATCGTCATCGGCCTGGCCGCCGTCATCGCCCTGGTCACCTACGCCCAGGGCCAAAACCTGGCCATCAAGGCGCTCTACGACAGCCAGGGGGACAACGTCCTGGGCGTGTCCGCCTACTCCTGGGGCGCGGGCGGGAGCAACTCCGCCGCCCAACAGCTCTACGACTACTGTCTGGGGCTGGACGACGTGGTGGGCGTCACCCCCAACGGCTACGTCTACGACGACCTGACCATCTCCTACGGAGCCAAGACCCTGAGCCGGGGCGGCCCAGGGATGGGAATGGCCGGCATGGACGCCGGGGCAGGCGGCTCCAACGAGGATCACTACCCCTCCATCCGCCTGGGCAACGACAAGTTCGGACTGTGCAGCGACTACAAGCTCGCCAGGGGGCGGGAGTTCAACTACCTGGAGGTCCAGAATATGTCCCAGGTGTGCGTCCTGGGGGCGGACACAGCGGAGTTCCTCTTCTCCTTCGCCGACCCCATCGACAAGACCATCAACATCAACGGCCTTCCCTTCCGGGTGGTGGGCGTCTATCAGAGCAAGGCCGCCGGGGTGAAGGTGGGCACCAGCGAGGACGCCCAAGGGGTGATCGACTCGCTGAAGTACATGGACAAGCTCTTGCTCCTGCCCAGCTCCATGACCCGGTATTTCAACAACAACGAACCCATCCAGGAATACCTGGTGAAGGTCAGAAGCGCCAGCGCGGTAAACGAGGTCATCACGGAACTCAACGGCTTCCTGGCCGGGGCGATCCCCGAGGACAGCGGGTTTTACAGCGTGGACAGCCCCAGCCGGTACTCCCAGGACCTGGACAAGGCGGACGCCTTGCAGCAGCGCTTTTTGGGGATCATCGCCGCCATCTCCCTGGTGGTGGCCGGCATCGGCATCATGAATATCATGCTGGTCACCGTCACCGAGCGCACCAGGGAGATCGGCATCCGCAAGGCCATCGGCGCCGAGCGCCGGAGCATCATCGTCCAGTTCCTCATCGAGGCCGTGATGATCTGCGGCATCGGCGGGCTGCTGGGCATCGCCGTGGGATACGTGGCCACCGCCATCCTCACCAAGGCCTCTTTCGGCGTGGTCATCATGCCGGGGATGGGCATCACAGTGGGCGCTTTCTTCCTCTCCGTAGCCCTGGGGGTGATCTTCGGCCTCTACCCCGCCATCAAGGCGAGCACCCTCCAGCCGGTGGAGGCGCTGCGGGCGGAATAAAGACGTCTTTGGAAGTTTACAAAAAGGAGTGGTCCTCCATGGGAAAGAAATTCACCGCCGCCCTGGCGTGCGCGGCTCTGTTGGCCGGGCTGCTGGTCACCCCCGCCGCCGCCGGGTTTCCCGACGTGACCGACCCCCAGCTCAACGAGGCCGTGGAGACCCTGCGGCAGCTTGGGGTGGTCAACGGCAAGCCGGACGGCACCTTTGACCCCCAGGGCGCCTTTACCCGTGCGGAATTCTGCAAGATGGCCCTGGTGGCCCTGGGCCGGGAGCAGGAGGCTCAGCTCTACCGGAACCGGGTCATCTTCTCCGACGTCACCGCCACCCACTGGGCCTTGGGGTACGTCAACGCCGCCGCGGCGGTGCGGGAGGAGGGTTCCATCCCCCTGGTCCAGGGCAAGGGCGACGGTTCCTTTGCCCCCGACGCCCCCATCACCGGCGGCGAGGCGGTGACCATCCTCATGCGCAGCCTGGGGTACAGCGACCAGGACGTGGGCGGCAGCGGCGGCGCCTGGTACGCCGGGCACCTGCTCCGGGCGGAGAGCATCGGACTGCTGGACGGCCTGGAGGGGCTGGACGGCGCCCGCGCCCTCACCCGCGCCCAGGCCGCCCGGCTGTTTGAAAACCTCCTCTACACCCAGCCCAAGGACAGCGAGGCGGTGTTCCTGGAGGCCGTTCTGGGCGGCTCGGTGGGAGAGTCCCAGCTGGTGCTGGAGGTCAAAGGCAAGGCCCTCGCCGGCGGCGGCTGGGCCGCCCGGACCGACCAGGGCAGCTTTGTCACCTTCCGCTCCGACCTGGACCCCGACCTCCGGGGCAAGCGGTGCAAGCCGGTGCTGGACAAGGAGGGCGACCTGCTGGCCCTCCAGGTCGACGAGGACTATACCACCCGCGCCGTGCGCATCACCTCCGCCGAAGCCCGGTACGTGGTCACCGACGGGGATGAACAGATCCTCATCCCCGCCGCCACCCCCCTGTGGCGAGGCGACCAGGGGCAGGAGCGCTACGGCGATGTGTATAAGGAGATCGCCTACGGCGCCAGCGCCGTCCTCTGCTATGACAAGGCGGACACATTGGTGTCCGTCTACCTCCTGGGCCGGAGCGAGGCGGTGGAGGCCGCCGTGGCGAAGGAGGGCAGCGGCCCTTTTGACGCCCTCCTGGACGGGGCAAACGTCCAGGTGTACCGCAACGGCCTGCCCGCCGCGCTGAGCGCCGCGCGGCCCTATGACGTGGGAGTGTACGATCCCCAGGCCGGGGTGCTGAACATCACCGATCTGAAGCTCACCGGGGTCTACGAGAACGCCGACCCCAGCCCGGTAAGCCCCAACTCCGTCACCCTCATGGGCCACGCCTTTCCCGTGCTGGACTGCGCCCTGGGCGACCTCACCAGCTTTCACCTGGGCGACGCCATGACCCTTCTGCTCACCGCCGACTACGAGGTGGCCGGGGTGGTCTCCCCCTCCCTGGCCTCCGGAAAGGGGCTGGGCACCGCCGTCATCACCAAGGGCGAGCCTGACCGCCTGGGCCGGGACACCTTCACCGCCCAGGTCACCCTCCCCGCCGGCGTGGTCCTCTCCGGCAAGGTCCGCAGCACCGCCGAGCTGGCCGGGCAGGCGCCCGGCAAGCTCTACACCGTCTCCGCCTCCCAGATCGGAACGCTGGACCTGGCGCAGGCCCGCTCCTCCTCCGCCCCTGGAAACTGGGACGTAGCGAAAGGCGCCCTGGGCGCCCTCTCCGTCTCTCCCCTGGCGGCGGTCTACGACCGGGCTGCCTCCGGGCCGTTGACGCGGGTGGCGCGTGAGGATGTCACCGTCGGAACCGTCCCCGCCAGGAAGATCACCTACTACCACACCGACAGCGCCGGGGTGGTGGACTGCCTGGTGCTGGACGACGTCACCGGCGAGTGCTACACCTACGGCCTCATCTCCTTCACTGCCGCCTCCGGCTCCGCCGACGACTTCTACTACACCAACCCCACCGTCACCGTCACCAACGGCGCCGGCAGCGTGAAGTTCACCACCGGCAGCAGCTTCGACCGGCTGGACGGCGCGTTTCTGGGCGTGGCCGCTCCGCTGGAGGGCGCCGCCCGGCAGCCGCTGTCCACTGTGGCGCTCCAGGCCCACGAGGGCGTGCCCCGGATCGACTTCACCGACAGATCCGCCACGGTGGACGGCGTGGTCTACCCCCTGTCCGGCGATCTGGATCACTGCTGCTATAACGCCGTGGCCGAGACCTGGTTCCCCTCCCTGGACGCCGCCCTGGCCTACTCCAACCGTCTCACCGTCTACGTGGATCGCGCTCCCCAGGAGGGCGGCAAGGTCCGGCTGGTGGTGGCCGGGTGACCCAGACCGCCGCCCGGTTTCGCCGAAAAGCACCCTTGACAGATATGCTATACTAATAGGTGCGAACCCAGCGGCGAGGAGGTGAGCGTCTATGGCCCAGGCCAAGGCCGGCAAGCGGGTGGTGGCCAAGAACCCCAAGGCGTACCACGACTATTTCATCGAGGACACCTTTGAGGCCGGGGTGGCCCTGGCGGGCACCGAGGTCAAGTCCATCCGCCTGGGCAACGTGAACCTGAAGGACTCCTTCTGCCTGGTGAAGGACGGTCAGCTCACCCTCCTGGGCGCGCACATCTCCCCTTACGAGAAGGGCAACATCTTCAACAAGGAACCCCGGCGGCCGCGGAAGCTGCTCATGCACAAGCGGGAAATCGCCCGGCTGGGCGCCAAGACCCAGCAGGAGGGCTACGCCATCATCCCCCTGTCCGTCTACTTCTCCGGCCCTCGGGTGAAGGTGGAGATCGGCCTTGCCAAGGGCAAGAAGCTCTACGACAAGCGGGAGGCCGCCGCCCGGAAAGACGCCAAGCGGGAGATGGACCGGCGGATGAAAGAGAGAAGCAGATAAAGGAGTGTTGACTATGGCAAACCCCACCTTTACCATCACCATGGAAGACGGCAAGGTCATGTCCGGGGAACTCTACCCTGACAAGGCGCCCAACTCCGTGCGCAACTTCATCGCCCTGGCCCGGGCCGGGTTCTATGACGGCCTGACCTTCCACCGGGTCATCCCCGGCTTTATGATCCAGGGCGGCTGTCCCCACGGCACCGGCACCGGCGGCCCGGGGTATTCCATCCGGGGGGAGTTCTCCGCCAACGGCTTTGCCCAAAATGACCTCGTCCACGACCGGGGCGTTCTCTCCATGGCACGGGCCATGTCCCCCAACTCCGCCGGGAGCCAGTTCTTCATCATGGTGGAGAAAGCGCCCCATCTGGACGGCCAGTACGCCGCCTTTGGCCGGGTGACGGAGGGCATGGAGACCGCCGACGCCATCGTCGCCGTCCCCACCGATTTCAACGACAAGCCCAAGACCCCCCAGCGCATCCAGACCATCACCATCGACACCCACGGGGAGGACTACCCCGCCCCGGAGAAGGTGTAAACGAAGAACTACGTTGCTATCCTCAGCCTATCCCGAGAGGGCGGCGCGCCGCTCTCACATGGGGCCGTACCGGTTTCGACGGGGACGTGGAGGCGGGAATAGCGGGCGGATGCGCCTATCATCCTTAAAATGGGCAACTTATAAATTAAAGAACAACGACAACGTAGTTCTCGCTGCCGCCTAAGAGCCGCAGCCATCCGCGCCGGAGGGGCCACGGGCCGGCAAGGGTGTCATCTTAGTGGCGTCCGTGCGTGCGCAAAGAGTTGAGCGCACCATGAATCATGACTCTACCGATCCCTCGAGTGTGACGGCTCACGCCTGGGTGAGGGAATTCAAATAACCGTCTGCGCCCGGAGAAGTTCCCGTCAAAGCGTTTTCGGACAGGGGTTCAACTCCCCTCGGCTCCACCAAAGTCACGAAGCGTTGAACTTGGCTTCATTGAAAGCATGCTCGCGCTTGTGAAAGAAGGAGAGGGCAGTCATCGACTGCCCTCTCCTTCTCTGCGCTCGGATACGAAGAATGGGATGGCTGTTTATGATCGCAGGGGCGGGGTTTCCGATGCCGTGGAAAAATGAAGCGGTCGCGACGGCTCGAAAAGGGGCGGTGTTCCGGTGGGGACGCCGCCCCTTTTGCCGCATCCACAAAAAAGGCCCCGCCTGGCGCACCGGGTTCCAGGCGGGGTCTGTGGTCTCAGGGCTTGCAGCCGCCGCAGGGGGTGTAGCCCTGGGCCAGGAGTTCGTCCCGTGTGCCGGTGAAGTCCGATCGGTTGGTATCTTTGATGGTGTTCACCTGGCGACAGGACGGGTCGTG
>CANRLZ010000011.1 GCA_947631595.1 uncultured Oscillospiraceae bacterium | reverse complement strand
TTCTCGGCGTAGTCGTGGAACAGGTGCTTGGCGGTCTCGGTCTCCAGCAGGAAGTCTTTGTCCATAAAGGGTTTCATTGGGATCAGGCTCCTTTCCTAAAATGTCAAAATCGTCCTGATACCATTTTAAAGCATCCATGAAAAATCGCAAGAGTCCTTTTGCCTTTTTGGCGTTTTAGACAAAAACGGCCGCCCTTTTTTGACCGCCACGACAGAGCAAAAGCCGCCCTGCCGGAGGGCAGAGCGGCCTTTGGTCGAAGCGGGAGAAATTACACCGCCAGGAAGAACTTCACCAGGAAGATCAGGGAGATCACGGCGGTGAGGACGGAGACGTCCTTGGCCTTGCCGGTGAAGACCTTGATGACGGAGTAGGAGATGAGGCCCAGGCCGATGCCGTGGCCGATGGAGCCGGAGATGGGCACGGCCAGCAGCATGATGAACACGGGGGCGGCGATGGAGATGTCGTCCATTTCGATGTTCTTCAGGCCGCTGAGCATGAGGATGCCCACGTAGATCAGGGCGGCGGAGGTGGCCGCGGCGGGGATGATGGCGGCGATGGGGCTGATGAACATACAGGCCAGGAACATGATGCCGGTGGTGAGGGCGGTCAGGCCGGTGCGGCCGCCGGCCTCAACGCCGGAGGCGGACTCCACGAAGGTGGTGACGGTGGAGGTGCCGGTGCAGGCGCCCACGATGGTGCCCACGGCGTCGGAGAGCAGGGTCTCGCGCATCTGGGGCATGTCGCCGTTCTCGTCCACCATCTTGGCGCGGTTGGCGGTGGCCAGGACGGTGCCGATGGTGTCAAACATATCGATCATGCAGAAGGTGATGATGAGGATGATCACCGTGCTCCAGCCGATGGAGAAGAGGGTGGCGAAGTCGAACTTAAAGAGGGTGGTCTTGGCCATGTCGCCGAAGGGGGGCAGCCAGTTGGCGTTGGCCAGGGAGGCGAAGGGGTTCTGGTGGAGGAAGATGGCCTGGCCGGCCCAGTTGAGCACGGAGGCGGCCAGCATACCCACCAGCACGGCGCCGCGCACCTGGTAGTGGGCCAGGATGATGATGGCGAACAGGCCGATGAACATGGTGACGACGGTGAGGACCATGGCGGGCCAGTACTCACCCAGAGCCTCCCGGGCGGAGCTGGCGGCCAGAGCGCCGAAGAAGTCCTTCATGACGTACTTGTCAGAGGCGGCGCCCACGCCGGCGTTGGAGCCGAAGCCGATGTTCATCAGCATCAGGCCAATGGCCGGGCCAATGCCCAGGCGCACGCCCAGGGGGATGGCGTTGACGATCTTCTGGCGGACGTTGAAGACGGACAGGAGCAGGAACACGATGCCCTCCACCAGGATGATGCACAGACCGGCTTGCAGGCCGGCCAGGTAGCTGCACCCGGCGGCGCCGGCGATCTGGGCGATCACCACGGCGAAGTAGGAGTTCAGGCCCATGCCCGGGGCCAGGGCGAAGGGCTTGTTGGCCAGGAAGGCCATGCAGAACATTGCCACGGCGGAGGCCAGGCAGGTGGCCAGGAACACGCCGTTCCAAGCGGCAGCGGCGTCCTCGGCGAAGCCGCCGGCGGCGCCCTGACCGAAGCCTACGATCAGATTGGGGTTCAGCGCGATGATGTAGGCCATGGTCATGAAGGTGGTCAGACCGGCGAGGATCTCGGTGCGGACGTTGGTGCCGTTGGCTTTGAGCTTGAAGATCTTTTCCATTTTTCTCTCCCTTTCTCCATTCTCGGCCCGAGGGCCGGAAAAATACATAATCAGTATACCACCCTTTTCTCCAAAAATCTACAACATTTTTACCAAATTCCCTATTTTGACCAAAGGGCCTTCGGGCAAATTGACAGAAGGGCCGGAAGGGGCTATAATATGGTTGAATTTCCACTATACTTTAGGAGGGATTTCCCATGACTTATACCATCCGCGTGGCGGGTCTGACCCGTGAGCTTCCCCTGTGTCCGATCAGCGACTCTCTCTCCATCGCCGGCTTCGTGATTTTCGGCGACGTGGAGCTGACCTGCGCCTGCGCCAAGGCGCTGCTGGAGAAGGCGCCGGAGTTTGACTACATGGTTGCCCCGGAGGCCAAGGCCATCCCCCTGGCCCACGAGATGGCGCGTCAGAGCGGCCGGAACGAGTACATCCTCACCCGGAAGAAGAAAAAGGCCTACATGACCGACGTCTTCGAGACCGCCGACAGCTCCATCACCACCGAGGGGGAGCAGAAGCTCTACATGGACGGCGCGGACGCGCGGCGGATCCGGGGCAAGCGGGTGCTGATCCTGGACGACGTGATCTCCACCGGCGGGTCCATCGCCGCGGTGGAAAACCTGGTGACCCAGGCCGGGGGCATCGTAGTCGCCCGGATGGCCATCCTGGCCGAGGGCGACGCCGCCCAGCGCGACGACATCCTCTACCTGGAACCCCTCCCCCTCTTCGACGCCCAGGGCAACCCCCGGACGTAAGAAGACCGAAAGGCGATGAAAAAACCCTGTAACCGTTGCGGTTACAGGGTTTTTCGCTGGCGCAGAAGGAGAGATTTGAACTCTCGCGCGGCTCAACACCGCCTACTCCCTTAGCAGGGGAGCCCCTTCGGCCACTTGGGTACTTCTGCGTGCCGAATGAAAAAGGTTGGCGGAGAGGGTGGGATTCGAACCCACGGCTCTTTCGAGTCACCGGTTTTCAAGACCGGCTCCTTAAACCACTCGGACACCTCTCCAAGTAGGCCGCCACCAGATACGGCTAGTATCATATCATAGCTTCCCCGGAATGTCAAGCCGGGAATTTCCCCCTCTGGAAAATCGGCGGGGCAGGGAGTTTGCCTGCCCCGCCGGTTTTGATCTAGCGGCGGCGGGTGCCGAAGAAGCCCCGGAAGAGCTGCTTGCCCAGCTCCCGGCCAAAGGAGGTGGCGGTGGAGTCAATGGCCTTCTCCAGGGGGCTTTTGCGGGTGGAGCGCCGGGCGGTGGTCTTGCGCCGGGGCGGGGGCGGTGGCGCGAACATGGCGTCGAACTGGGCCTGGCGGGCGAGCTGGGCCTCCTGCTGGGCCTGGAGGGCGGCCTGCTGGGCCTGGTCCTGGGCGATGGCCTCATAGGCGGAGTAGTCGTCCCTGGCCTGGGCGTACTTGGCGCCCAGGGGGCTGGCGGCCACGGCCTGGGCCACGGCGGCGTCCCCGGCGTCGGCCATGGAGCTTCTGGGGGGCAGGATGGCCGCCCGCTGAACCACGCCGGGCACGCCCTGGTCGTCCAGGAGGGAGACCAAGGCCTCCCCGGTGCCCAGGGCCTGGAGGGTCTCTTCCGTGTCAAAGGCGGGGTTGGCCCGGAAGGAGTTGGCCGCCGCCCGGAGGGCTTTCTGGTCGTTGGGGGTGTACGCCCGGAGGGCGTGCTGGACCCGGTTCCCGATCTGGCCCAGGACGCTGTCGGGCAGGTCGGAGGGCGTCTGGGTGATGAACCACACGCTCACCCCCTTGGAGCGGATGAGCCGCACCACCTGCTCCACCTTGTCCACCAGCGCCTTGGGTGCGCCGTCAAAGAGCAGGTGGGCCTCGTCGAAGAAGAAGCAGATCTTGGGCTTGTCCAGATCCCCCGCCTCGGGCAGCAGCTCGTAAAGCTCGGAGAGCATCCACAGGAGGAAGGTGGAGTAGAGCAGGGGGTGCTGGAACAGCTCCTGGCACTCCAGGATGTTCATCATCCCCCGGCCCTGGTCGTCCCAGGCCAGCCAGTCGGATAGCTCCAGGGAGGGTTCCCCGAAGAAGAGGCTGCCGCCCTCGTCCTCCAGGGCCAGCAGCGCACGCTGGATGGCGCCCACCGACTGGGCGGAGACGTTGCCGTAGGTCAGCTTGAACTCCTTGGCGTGGTCGCCCACGTACTGCACCATGCCCCGGAGGTCCTTCCAGTCCGCCAGGAGCCAGCCCCGGTCGTCCGCCACCCGGAAGACGATGCGCAGCACCCCGGCCTGGGCGTCGCTGAGGCCCAGCAGGCGGGAGAGCAGCTCCGGCCCCATGTCGGAGACGGCGGCGCGGACGTTGGTGCCGCGCTTGCCGTAGACGTCGAAAAAGCGCACCGGGTAGGCGCAGTAGGGGAAGGGGTCGGGAAGGCCCATGGCGTCGATGCTCTTGCGGATGTGGCCCGTCTCGGTACCCGGTTGGCACATCCCGGAGAGGTCGCCCTTCACGTCCGCCAGGAAGGTGGGGACGCCCAGGTCGCTGAAGGACTCGGCCAGCACCTTCAGGGTGACGGTCTTGCCCGTGCCGGTGGCCCCGGCGATGAGGCCGTGGCGGTTTGCCATGGCGGGTTCCAGGTAGATGGGGCCGTCCCCGGTGGCCAGCCAGATCTTTCCCGTGTTGGAGTCATACATCTCTATCGCGCCTCCTCGCCGTCGTAGAGCAGTTCAAAGCTCTCGTAGTGGTCGTCGGTGTAGTAGATCAGCCCGTCGTTGGAGAAGACGATGCGCTCCGCGCCCCGGCTGTACTCCCCGATGGTGTCGATGTCGCACTCGGTCCAGGTTCGGCCATTGGCCTCCGGGAGCAAGCCCTCCCGGTTGTTGTAGCGGTCGCCGCCGATGCACATCCCCGGCGCGTATCTGTCCAGGGAGCCGCCGGTCCAGCCCAGGTCGCGGGCTTCGTCTTTGGTGATGTAGTTGTCCGGCAGCTCGCCGTAGAGTTCGATGTAGAGCGCCACGTCCTCCTTGCTGTCGTAAAAGCCGTTCTCGTCCAGAGGCGGGGCGTTGCCGTTGGGGTCGTAGGTGGCGGCGGCGGAGGAGGACAGGCCCTCCGCGCCCGAGGAGGCGTCCAGGCCGCAGCCCGCCAGGGAGGCGAGCAGCAGCAGGGCCAAAAGCCCCGATAAGAACCGTTTTCGCAGGGTCATGCGGCGTCAACTCCCATTCTCTCTTTTTTGGAGCGCTTTTCTCAGCATCTTTCCCACATTATACCATAGAAAAATATCCCCGGCAAGCGGGGAAATTGGGGATTGCCACCTCGGGGCGATCGTGGTATGGTAGGGGGAGAACAGGAGAGAGGGCGAGCGGGATGGGCGGAAAACAGCGGATGGAAAAGACCAACGTGATGCGGGCGCTGGACCGGGCGAAGGTGGCGTACACCCCCTATGACTACACCGCCACCGGCGCTGTGAGCGGCAGGGAGGTGGCCGCGGCGCTGGGGGAGGACCCGGCCCGGGTGTTCAAGACGCTGGTGACCCGCGCAAACAGCGGCGGGCACTACGTTTTCCTGGTGCCGGTGGAGGCGGAGCTGGAGCTGAAAAAGGCCGCCCGGGCGGTGGGGGAGAAGAGCGTGGAGATGCTCCCGGCCAAGGAGCTGCTGCCCCTCACCGGCTACGTCCACGGCGGCTGCTCCCCCATCGGCATGAAAAAGCCCTTCCCCACCGTCCTCCACGCCACCGCCGCCGACTTTGCGACCATCTTCTTCAGCGCCGGGAAGGTGGGCTACCAGGTGGAGACCACCCTGGACGGCCTGGGCAAGCTCATCCCCTTTACCCTGGCGGACGTCACCGGATAGAAAGCGCCTGGAAAAGCAACCGCTTTTCCAGGCGCTTTTGTCACGTCTCCGGCACCAGCCGCCCCATGTCCTCCGGGAGGGGCTGGGTGAAGTCCATCTCCCCGCCGGTGACGGGGTGCTGAAACGAGAGGTGGTAGGAGTGGAGCGCGGGGCGGGGGATGAGCTGGCGATCCTCCGCGCCGTAGAGAAAATCCCCCGCCAGGGGGTGGCCCAGGTGGGCCATGTGCACCCGGATCTGGTGGGTGCGCCCGGTGTCCAGCACCAGCTCCACCAGGGCGTAAGGGCCGCTGGTGCGCAGGACCCGATAGCGGGTGCGGGCGGGCAGCCCGTCGGGGTGTACCTGGTGGGCGATGGCGGAGGCGGGGTCTTTTCGGATGGGGGCGTCCACCGCGCCCTCCGGCGGCTCCGGCGCGCCCATGGTGACCGCCAGGTAGACCCGGCGGAAGCGGGGGGTGTGGAGCTGTTCTTTCAGGGCGGTCTGGGCGCTGGGGTGTTTGGCCGCCACCAGCAGCCCGGTGGTGCCCCGATCCAGGCGGTGGACGGGGTGGAAGAGCGTCCCGGCCTGCCCGGTCTGCTGGTAGTGCCACAGGAGGAAGTTGCCCAGGGTGTCCGTCTGCTCCGGCACTACGGGGTGGACCAGCACGCCGGGCTGTTTATTGAGTACCACCAGATGCTCGTCCTCAAAGCGGATGTCCAGCGCCCCCGGCGCGGGGAGGATGCGCGGCGTCCGGCCGGGGTCGTCCACCGCCACGTCCAGCACCTGCCCCGGCGCCACAAGGGCGTTGACAAAGGCCCTTTCCCCGTCCAGCAGGATGCCGTCGGGGAGCCACTTGATCCGGCGGATGACGCTCCCGGTGAGGTGCAGCGACTCCCGCAAAACGGCGTCCACCCGCATCCCAGCCTGCTCCGCGGTGACGGTGTGGCGCACGCGGCGCTCCATCAGCTCCGGCCGAAGAGGAAGGCCCTGCCGCCGGGCAAAAGGGCCTCCCGGGGGAAGACCTCCCCGGTGAGCAGGTCGGTGGCAGAGAAGGGCAGGTCCAGCCGCCGGGGCTGATCGTCCCGGTTGACGGCGGCGATGGCGGTGGCCCGGCCATAGGTCCGCGCAAAGGCCAGCAGCCCCTGGTCGGCGGCGAGGTAGGTGATCTTCCCCTGGCGCAGGGCGTGGTTCTGCTTGCGCAGATTGCCCAGGGTGGAGACGAAGGTCACCAGCTCCTTGTCCTCCTTCCCCCAGGGGAAGGGGCCTCGGTTGAAGGGGTCCTCAAACCCGGTCATCCCCGCCTCGTCCCCGTAGTACACCGTGGGCGCGCCGGGGAAGGCGAAGAGCAGTACGTAGCCCATCTTCAGCCGGGTCAGCCCCTGGGCGCGCTCCTGGGGGGTCATGACGTAGGCGGCGCGCTCATCCTTGGTCCAGTCGTTCTTATGGTCGTGGGCGACGCCCAGGAAGGTGAGGATGCGCAGGGTGTCGTGGGTGCCCAGGGCGTTCATGGCGTTGTGGAAGGCGAAGGGGGGATAGTGGTCCCGGATGGTCTCCATGGTGTCCTGGAACTCCCTGGCGTCGCCGCCCAGGAGGTAGGAGATGAGGGCGGTGCGCAGGGGGTAGTTCATCAGCCCGTCGCAGTGGCCGCCCCAGATGTGCTTGCGGCGGATGTCGTAGGCGGTCTTGTTGGACCCGTCCTCCCACACCTCCCCGATGATGATGGCGTCCGGCTTCTCCGCCCGGGCGGCCTGGTGGATGAGGTGGACCATCTCGTCGGGCAGCTCGTCGGCCACGTCCAGCCGCCAGCCGTCCGCCCCCCGGCGCAGCCAGGTGCGGATGACGCCGTTCTCCCCGCAGATATACTCCAAAAAGTCCGGGTTTGTCTTGTTGAAGTCGGGCAGGGTGTGGAAGCCCCACCAGGACTTGTACTGATCCGGCCAGTGTTCCCACAAAAACCAGTCGTGGTAGGGGGAGTTGGGGTCCCGGGCCGCGCCCCCCTCGCCGTAGACGCCGGTGGCGTTGAAGTAGCGGCTGGCCCACCCGGCGTGGTTGAACACCCCGTCCAGGATGATGCGGATGCCCCGGCGGTGGGCGGCCTGGCACAGCCGCTCAAAGTCCCGCTGGGTGCCCAGCATGGGGTCCACCTTCTCGTAGTCCGCCGTGCCGTAGCGGTGGTTCTCCAGGGCCTCGAAGATGGGGCAGAAGTAGATGGTCTCCACCCCCAGGCCGGCCAGGTAGTCCAGCTTGCTCTCCACCCCCTTCAGGGAGCCGCCGAAGAAGTCCCGGTTGGTGACCCCCCGGCCCGGCTCCGGCTTGTAGAAGGGGGCGTCGCCCCAGTTGGGGTGGAGAATGCGGTCGCCCGGGCCGGTGACGGCGGGCAGGCTCAGCCGACAGAAGCGGTCGGGGAAGATCTGGTAGCACATCCCCAGGCCGAACCACTCCGGCACCTTGTCGCGCCCGTCAAAGACGGTGAGCTGGAACTCCTCCGACTCCATGGAGTAGGGGTAGTTGGTGAAATCCGTCCGGATGGTGTACCAGATGAGGCCCTGGTAGTCCGCCGGGATGGGGATGACGGCGGTGAAGGTGTCCACGCCCAGGTCGTAGTCCACCCAGGGGATGGAGTGGGTCTCGGTGTAGTCGTCCCACTGCTCATAACGAAAGGTCACCTGGGCCTGGAGATAGCCCAGGGACCGGGGCGGGTACAGCGAGAGCGTCACGCTCTTCCCGGCGGCCACGCCTCCGGCGGGGGATTTGCACCTGGGGTCGGCGGGGTCAAAGATGGCGGGGTCAAACACGTACATCACCTCATGGATAGGATAGACGATCTCAAACTCACCGCAAAAGGGTGTTCTCCTCCACCGCGGTGGAGAAGCCGCCCTGGGCGGAGAAGTAGTACTCCAGAATGTCGGCGGCCACGGCGGCCAGCTCGCTGCCGCTGCCGCCCTTCTCCGCCACCAGGGCCAGGGCCACCTGGGGGTCGTCAAAGGGGGCGAAGCAGACGAACACGGCGTTGGAGGTGGAGTTGGCCACCTGGGCAGAGCCGGTCTTGGCGCCCACCTGGAAGGGCAGGCCCCGGAAGTAACTCCCCAGGGAGCCGGTGGTGGTCAGAGCCAGCATCCCCTTCTTGATGGCGGCCAGGTTATCCGGCTGGATGTCCACGTGCGCCACCTCCTCCGGCTCGTTCTCCCGCACCGTCTGGCCGGAGGACTTCACGCTCTTCAGGAGGTGGGCGGCGTAGCGGGTGCCGCCGTTGGCCAGGGTGGCGGTGTAGTTGGCCAGCTGGAGGGGGGTGAACTGGTTGTTCTCCTGGCCGATGGCGGCGGAGAGGACGTTGCCCTCGTACCAGATCTGGCCGTGGCTCTCGGAGTACTCCGGGCCGGCCACCGCGCCGGTGCTCTCGGGCAGCTCGATGCCGGTGGGCTGGCCCAGGCCGAAGAGCTGGGCGTAGCGGTCGATGGTGTCGATGCCCAGGCGCCGGCCCACGTCGTAGAAGAAGACGTTGCAGGAGACCTCGATGGCCTTGGAGACGTTCACGTTGCCGTGGGTGGAGCGGTACTGGCGGTAGATCCAGCACTGGGGCTGGGGGGATTTGTAGTAGGTGTAGCGCCCGGTGTCCCGGATGAGGGTGGAGGGGGTGATGATCCCCTCCTCCAGCCCGGCGGTGGCCACCAGCATCTTGAAGGTGGAGCCGGGGGAGTAGATCCCGGAGGTGGCGCGGTTGTTCAGGGGCTTCAGGGGGTCGTTCACCACCTCCTGGTAGCGGGTGGCGTCCTGGTAGACAGACAGGTCGTAGGTGGGGTAGGAGGCCAGGGCCAGCACCTCGCCGGTGTGTACATCCACCATGGCCGCCGCGCCGCCGCCGGCCCCTTCCGTGATGCCGGGGAGCATCTCCGCCAGGTCGTCCTCCACCTTCTGCTGGAGCGCCAGGTCCAGGGTGAGGGAGACGTCGTACCCCGGCTGGGGTTCCTCCACCCAGGTCTGGGAGACCACCTTGCCCTTGGCGTTGCGCTCCACCACCTGGGTGCCGGCGGTGCCCCGGAGGAGGTCTTCAAAGGCGTTCTCCGCCCCGTCGATGCCCACTTTCTCGTTCATGGCGTAGCCCAGCTCCTTGTACTTGGGCCAGGTCTCCCGGAGGATATCCCCGGTGTGGCCCAGGATGTGGGCGGCGTAGGTGGTGTCGTACTTCCGGGTGGTGACCGGCGAGGCGTCCACGCCGGTGAGGCCGCGCTCCCGGAGGATGGCGATGAAGTCCACATCCACATCCTGGGCGAAGACGTACTCCGACCAGGTGATCTCCTCCGTGCGCAGGGACAGCTCGTAGAGCACGCCCCCCAGATCCCGGACCTGGGCGTCGGAGAGGTCGTCGGAGAGCTTATAGGTCTTCCGCAGCTGGGCCAGGATGGAGGCGGTGGTGTTTCCCGTCCACTCCAGCTCCTGGGCCAGGGCCTCGTAGTTTTTCCGGCCGCCGGAGGTGAGGCGGTCCCAGTTCAGGGCGTAGGGCGCCTCCCGGTCCAGGGGCAAATTGTCCGGCCAGGTGACGCCCCGCTCCCGTGCCACGTCCATGAGTTCCAGCAAAATGGCGTCCCGGTCCTCCCCCATGAGGGAGGTGTTCAGGGTCACCTGGTAGACCACCTGGTTGGAGACCATGGGGCGGCCGTAGCGGTCGGTGAGTTCCCCCCGGGCGGCGGGGACGGTCTCGGTGCGGCCCACGGCCTTCACCATCCGGGCCTGAAACTCCTCCTGGCGGTTGATCTGCAAGTCGTAGAGCAGATAGAAAAAGCAGGTGAGTACCGCCAGAAGGAGGACCAGCAGACTCACGACGCGGACCAATTCCCGGCGCTTATGACTCATAGGCGCCTCCCGGCCAGTTGGCACTGACTACGCGGTGGACGAGTTTGAAGATGAGGTAGATCGCGGGGGTGAAGCACAGGCTCCACAGCCCCTCCTTGGCGGCCACGAAGGCCACCGCCGGGAGCGGCCCCAGCCGGGTGAGCAGGCAAAAGGCGATCCGGCCCAGCTCCAGCAGCCCCATGCCCATCCCGGCGCACAGGAGGTAGCCCACGAAGGTCTGCCGCACCCCGTACTGGCTCACCGCGCCGGTGACCAGCCCCAGGGCGCACAGACCCGCGGTCATCCCGCCGGGCATACCGGGGTAGACCGCGTCGGCCACCATCCCCAGGCACAGCCCGAAGACCGCGCCGCGCTTTGCCCCCTCCCACAGGGCCACCGCCACCGCCGCCAGCGGCAGCAGCACCGGGATGACCCCGAAGAGGGGGATGCGGTTGAGGATCTGGGTCTCCGCCAGCCACACGGGGAACACCCCCAGGGCGTAGCAGAGCCATTTGCAGACCTGATCCTGTGTGGTCATAACTCACTCCACGACTTCAAAGGATTTGATGACGAAGACCTGTTCCAGGGTGTCCAGTTCCGCGCGTGGCGCCACCACGGCGTACCGGGTCATGCCGGAGGGGTCGTCCTGGACCGACTCCACCGTGCCCACCACCAGGTCGGGGGGATACACCCCGCCCCGGCCGGAGGTGAGTACCAGGTCGCCGGAGCGGAGCTGGGTGTCCTCCGGGAGGTAGGACAGCTTCACCCGGCCCTGGGTCATGAGCTGGAAGTCCCCCTCCAGCACGGCGGCGATCTGCCCGCCGGGGCGGGAGACCTTGCCGCCCATGTCGATGTCGGTGTCCACCACCGTGAGGACGGTGGCCCAGTTCAGGCCCACCTCCCGGACAACGCCCACCAGGTCGCCGTAGGCGTCGATGACGCTCTGGCCCTCCTGGATGCCGTAGTTGCTGCCCTTGCTGATGGTGAGGGAGGACTCCCAGTTGGACTGGGCGCGGGCGGTGACGGTGGCGCTCTCCATGTCGGTGAGGTCGGAGCGCTTCTGCCGCAGGTCGGCCAGGGCGCGCAGCCGCTCATTTTCCGCCACGGCGGCCTCGCCCTCCCGGATGGTGCGTTCCGCGTCGGCCAGCTCCTTGCGCAGGCGATCCACCTCCTCCTGCAAGACCTCCTCCTGGTAGCGGTGGGAGAAGGTGTGTTCCGCCCAGCTCGCCGCCGCGCTCCCCGCGGCGCGGAAGGGGGTGGTCACCACCCCCCACAGGTTGGCCAGGGGGTCGGCGCCGGAGAAGGTCAGGGAGAGGACGAGGGTGAGGGCGGCCAGCAGCAGGGCGATGAGCACGATAAGCCCGCCGCTGGACTGAAAGAACTTTTTCAAGGCCGCCCTCCTTTCTCCAGAGGCCGGATGCCGAACCGGCCCAGGGCAAGGCCCACCCGGCACACGGGCAGGCCCATGACGTTGAAGTAATCCCCCTCGATGCCCTCCACCAGCAGACCGCCCAAGCCCTGGATGCCGTAGGCGCCCGCCTTGTCCATGGGTTCGCCGGTGGCGACGTAGGCGTCGATCTCGCCGGGGGTGAGGGGGCGGAAGGTGACTCGGGTGGCCTCGCTCTGGGTGACGACCTCCTCACCCCGCAGGAGGGTGAAGCCGGTGAACACCGTATGAGTCCGGCCGGAGAGACGGGTCAGCATATCGGCGGCCTCACGGGGCGTTCCCGGCTTGCCCAGGATCACGCCGTCCAGGGCCACCAGGGTATCCGCCGCCAGGATCACCGCGTCCTTGGAAACCAGGGGCGCCACGGCCTGGGCCTTGCGCAGGGAGAGCTGCTCCACCTGTTCGGCGGGGGGAAGGGCGGGGTCCACCGCCTCGTCGGCGTGGGAGACCACCACCCGGAAGGACAGACCCATCTGGGTCAAAAGCGCTCTGCGCCGGGGAGAGCCGCTGGCCAGGATGATCTCCACCGCGGCCTCACTTTCCCGTGGAGCCAAAGCCCCCGGCGCCCCGCTGGGTCGCGTCCAGCGTATCGGTGACCTGGAGGTTGGCGCGTACCACCGGGAGGATGACCATCTGGGCGATCCGGTCGCCCGGCTGGACGGTGTAGGGGGCGTCGGAGAGGTTGATAAGCCCCACGGTGATCTCCCCCCGGTAGTCGCTGTCCACCACGCCCACGCAGTTGGGCAGGGTGATCCCCGCCTTCACCCCCAGCCCGGAGCGGGGGAAGAGGAAGGCGGCGTACCCCGGACCGGGCAGGGCGATGGCCAGGCCGGTGGGCACCGGCACCCGCTGGCCGGGCTGAATGGTCACCGGCTCGTCCAGGCAGGCGTGGAGGTCCATCCCCGCCGCGCCGGGGGTGGCGTAGCTGGGGAGGATGGCCTTGGGGGAGAGGGGCTTGATGGCGAGGCTGATGTGGTTATCCAGCATGAGGTTCTCTCCTTCCGGGGACGCGGGTCACTCCACGTCCCGGTAGTAAAGCCCCCGGGTAAAGGGCTTAGGGGGCTGGCCGCCGGCGCGGTATTCCTGCGCCACCTGGACGCAGCGCCGGGGGGATTCGTCGGTGAACAACAGCCGGGCGGCGGCGAGGCCCAGGGACTTCCAGTCGGCCTTGTCCGCCAGGTAGAGCACCTGGCTGTTGAGCAGTTCCCACCGCCCGCCAAAGGTGGGGAGCAGGGGGAAGGTGACGCCCAGCCGGTCGGTGAGGCCGTCGGCGGCCCTGCCGCCGGGGGCTTGCTCCAAAAGCATCAGCGGCAGCCGCCCGTAGACGATGGCCTCCAGGGGCAGGGGCTTGGACAGGCCCCGGACCATGGGCAGCTTCAGTTCGAAGGAGGCGGTGGCCCCGGCGAAGCCCAGGGCGGCCATGGCCTCCAGCGTCCGGGAGTTGTACACCCCCAGGCCGAAGTCCCCCCAGCAGGCGAAGCCGTGATCTTTGGCCGCCTGCAAGAGGTCCCAGGTGGGCGCCAGGGCGGCCTCCGCGCCCAGGGCGGCGGCGGCGTCCAGTTGGGCGTCCAGCTCGTGGCGCTCTCTGTCCCAGCAGACGCGGGGCAGGGCCACCCGGAACTTCGCCCCGTCCGCGCGAGCCGCCCGGACGCGCTCCGGGTCCCGGACAAAGGCGGCGGCGGGCAGGTCGATGAAGCGGTGGGGCAGCGCCCAGAGTTCCGGGGTGAGCTGTTCCGGGGCGCGGAGGGAGAAAATAAACTCCGGCGGCCCGGAGGGGCCGGGGACGGAGGGGGTCGGCGTGTCGGGCAGCACCCGGCGCGGGGGCGGGGCAGCGCGCAGGTCGGTCAGCCGCTCCAGCGCCTCCCGGCGCAGGGCGTTCAGCGCGGACTTGGGTACCGCCAGTCCGGGTTCCACCGCCAGGTGGAGGGAGGTCACGGCGTAGGGCGTGCCGCCGGTCTTGCCCAGCTGCCCCCGGACGTCCTCCTCGGTGGTTGCCCGCGCGCGGGCGGGTTCCGGGACGGCGCCCTGGACCTGGACGGTATGGCCGAGGTCATCCTGGACGGAGAGGGCGGCGGGCTGTCCGGCCCGGAGGGTGGCGCTCAGGGTCAGCCCCACCTGGGGCGTCTCCCGGCGGTAGCTCTCCCGGGCGGCGGCGAACAGGCTCTCCGGGGGGTCTCCTTCGGCGCGGACGCCGAACATCTCCGGGCCGGTCTCGCCCAGGTAGTACCCCTGGGTGAAGCCGGAGCGGGAGAAGGCGTTCTCCAGCGCCCGCAGCTCCTCCTCCGTGGGTTCCCGCCCCTCCCGGAGGGCGGCGGCGTAGACCCCGGTGACCACGGCCACGTACTCCGGCCGCTTCATCCGCCCCTCGATCTTCACGCAGGCCACGCCCATCTCGTCCAGCTCCTTGAGGTGCCCGGCCAGGGAGGAGTCCTTCAGGGACAGGGGGTGCCCGCCGTTGTAGGGCAGGCGGCAGGGCTGGGCGCACAGCCCCCGGTTGCCGCTGCGGCCGCCCAGCATGGCGGAGAGGAAGCACTGACCGGAGTAGCACATACAAAGCGCCCCGTGGACGAATACCTCGACCTCCACAGGGGCGCGGCGGCAGATATAGGCGATGGCCTCCCGGTCCAGCTCCCGGCTGAGCACCACCCGGCTCAGGCCCATCTTGGCGCAGAACTCCACCCCGGCCAGGGAGTGGACGGTCATCTGGGTGGAGCCGTGGAGGGGCAGGTCGGGAAAGCGGCGGCGGAGCGCCTGGGCCAGGCCCAGGTCCTGCACCAGCACCGCGTCCACGCCGATCTCGTTGGCAAACGCCGCCAGGTCTAAGGCGGCGGCCAGCTCCCGGTCGGACAGGAGGGTGTTCAGGGTGAGGTACACCTTGACGCCCCGGACGTGGCAGTAGGCGCACGCCCGCGCCAGATCGTCGGGGGTGAAGTTCCTGGCCCTGCGGCGGGCGTTGAAGTCACCGCAGCCCAGATAGACGGCGTCCGCGCCGTTCTGGACGGCGGCGGTCACCGCCTCCGGCGACCCGGCGGGGGAGAGAAGCTCCAGCATGGGGTCTTACTGTTTCCCCTTCAGGGCGAAGATCTCCCGACGGGCTTCGGACAGCTCCAGCTTCAGCTTGGCCGACTCCTCCAGGTACTCCTTGAGCTGTCGGCGCAGATTTTCCGAACTCTCCTGCTCCCGGAAGTAGTCCTCGGTGATGTTCAGCCCCCCCAGGATGCAGGCGTCCAGCAGGGAGAGCCTGCCGCCCTCCAGCAGCTCGGTGATGGCGCTGTTCAGGTGTTCGGCCACCTTCTGGGTGAACTCGGCGTCCCCGTCGGTCAGCAGGGTGAACGGGCGCTCCGCGATGGTAACGGTCACACGGTTCATCTTTCAACCCTCCTCAATGTAGAGCGATACATGATGTATTATACCAAGAAATGGGCCGGTTGAAAAGGGGGAATTTCGACAAATAAGGGCCTTTTGCGGGGAGAAAACAGAAAAGCTCCCCCGGCGGACGCGCCGCCGGGGGAGGGGGGTGGGACGGTTCAGGGCAGGATGTTCAGGTAGCACAGGAGGGCGGCCAGCACCTCGGCGGTCTCCGCCCGGTTGGCGGGGGCGGTGGGCTGGATGTACTCCGGGTCGCTCCACAGCAGGTTCACAAAGCCGCCCTCCCCGTCGTCCATCCCCAGGGAGAGCAGCCACACCGGGTTTTTGGCCCAGTCGGCGTAGTCCTGAAGGGAGGCGAGGTCGTCCAGCCAGTCCGGGGCGGTGCGGGCGATCCGGTCCAGGTCGTCGTTGATCCGCCGCCCCAGACGGCCCAGGACGGCGAACATCTCCTGGCGGGTGAGGACGCGGTCGGGGGCGAAGTTCCCCTCTCCCACGCCGTTCATCAGCCCGGTCTTCACCGCCGCGGCCACCGCCGGGGCGTACCAGTCGTCCGGGGAGACGTCCGCGAAGGCAGCCCCCTCGCCGTCGGCGTCCACCGGCAGGACGTTGGCGATGATCTGGGCGAGTTCCGCCCGGGTCAGGGTGTCCGCCGGGCGGAACTGCCCGTCCCCCTTGCCCTGGACCAGGCCGTAGGTGGCGAGGGTGGCGATGGCCTGGGCGAAGGGGTGGCCCTCGATGTCGGTGAGGTCGCAGCCCCGCCAGACCTGGCTGTTCAAAAGGCCCTGGGCGGCGCTTTTCCAGATGCCGTCCTCCCGCTGGGCCTGGGCCAGGGTCTGGGCCACCAGCAGCGCCTGCCCCGGGGCGTCGGCGTCGTCGCAGAGGAAGTGGGGGATGACGCCGATGCCGTCGGTGGTGTTGCTCACAGCGTCATAGGCCCGGGCGATGGTGATCTTCATAGCGTCCCCGTCGGGGAAGGACTCCGGTGCGGTGGTCTGATCCACCAGGGTCTGGGCCACCCCCTTGCCGAAGGTGCGGCTGCCCACCACGATGGCCCGGCCGCTGTCCCGCAGAGCGGCGGTGAACAGCTCGGAGGAGGAGGCGGAATACTCGTCCACCAGGATCACCACCGGCTTGGCCGTGACCGTCTGATACTGGGGCAGGAAGAGGTCGTAGCCGTAGCCGTCCGGGGCTTCCTCGTTGCGCCCGCGCAGGAGGATGGTGGCGTAGTCGGCGTCGCAGAACAGCCCGGCCACGTCGGCCGCCGCCTGGGTGAAGCCGCCGCCGTTGCCCCGGAGGTCGATGAGCCAGCAGTACGTCTCGCCGTCCATCCGGGCGATCAGGTCCCGGAAGTGCCCCGCTGTCTCGTTGCCCCAGGTGGCGCAGGCGATGTAGCCGATGCCGCCGGGGAGCACCTCCCCGTCGGTGGCGGCGATGGTGATGGAGGCGCGGGTGAGGGTGGTGGAACCCCTGCGGGTGCCCCGCCGGTACTCCACGGTGAGCCGGCTGCCCTCCTCGCCCTGGATGAGGGCGGTCATCTCATCGATACCCATGCCCGCCAGGGAGACCTTGTCCACCGAGACGATTACGTCGCCGACTTGCAGTCCGCCCTTGGCCGCCGGGGAGTCCTCCATCACCGACTCCAGGGCAAGCCCCTCCGGGGTGGCCGCGCCCACCACTCCGATGCCCACCGTGGTGATGTCCGCCATGGAGGCCAGGAAATCGGCGTACTCCTCCGGGGTGAAATACTGGGTGTACCGATCTCCCAGGGCCGACAGCATGGAGGGGACGTCCGGCTGGTCCAGCACCTCCTGGGGCACCGGGTCCACATAGAGGGTGTCCAGCAGCTTTCCGCACTGCTCCACGGTGAGCGCCTGGGCGGGGGTGAGGAGCAGGGCCAGAGCCAGGATGGCCGCGCCCAGGCGGGCGAAGGGGGTGGTGTGTCTCATGGGGGATCCCTCCTAAAAAGTCTCGGGTAACTGCTGCCGCATGGCGGAGATGAGGGCGGGGATGACCTGCTTTTTCCGGCTCACCACCCCGGGGAGAACGGCCGCGCCGTCCTCCGTCGCCGCGCCGAAGGCACGCTCCACCAGCGCCTGGGCGCCTCTGCCCGCGGCCATGAGGTGGGAGGTGGAGGTGGGGATGTCGGTGAAGAGGTAGAAGATGTAGTCCAGGCCCTGGCGGGCCAGCGCCTCCGGGAGGTACGGCCCCAGAAGGGCCTGGGCCGCCCGGCGGTTTTTCTCGTTCATAAAGCTGCCGTGGCCGACGCCGAAGCGCGCCGCGCCGCTGGTGAAGAGCTTGTAGTCGGTGCGCAGGATCTCCTCCGGCGTCTTGCCGGAGACGTCCCCGCCCCGGTCGAACATGGCGGCGGCGTAGGTCTCCATCTCCACCCCGGCCAGCTCCGCCAGCGCCTGGGCGGCCTGTTTGTCCGCGGGGGTGCAGGTGGGGGAGCGGAACATCAGCGTGTCGGACAAGATGGCGGACAGGAGCAGCCCGGCGGTCGCCCGGTCAGGGGTCACGCCATGCTCCCGGTAGAGCTGCCAGACGATGGTGCTGGTGGCGCCCACGGGCACGTTGCGGACGTACACCGGCGCGTCCGTCTCCAGCGCGCCCAGCCGGTGGTGATCCACCACCTCCAGCACCTCCGCCTCGCTCAGACCGTCCACCGCCTGGCTCCGCTCGTTGTGATCCACCAAAATGATCTGTTTTTTCTGCAAATTCAGCAGGTTCCGCCGGGAGATCAGCCCCACGCAGCGGCCGAGGTCGTCCACCACGGGGAAGTAGCGGTAGCGCACCGAGGCCATCACCTTGGCCACCGTCTCCACCAGCGTGTGGGGGGTGAAGGTGACCAGATCCTCCCGCACCATGTACTCCCGCACCGCGGAGGCCTGGAGGATGAGCTGCCCGGCGGCGTAGAGGGAGTGCGGCGTGACCAGTACGCCGCAGCCCTTCTCCCGCGCCAGGGCGCAGGCCTCTTCATCCGCCGCCGCCCCGCCGCAGACCACGACGCAGCCGGCGCCGCGCTCCACGGCGATCCGCTGGGCCTCCGCCCGGCCGGAGAGCAGCGCCACATCCCCTGGGGCTACGTCTTCCGCCGCCTCTGTCCGCCCAGGCACCAGGACGACCTTCCCGGTGACCTTGTCGCCGGCCGGCGGCACCGCCGCCTGGGCGTCCAGGGTGTCGATGACGTTGTCAAAGCCCGTCCCGGTGCGTGCCAAAAGCCGCTCGTCCGCCGGGTCCAGGTTCACCTTGGCCATATCCCGGATGGTGACCAGGCCCTGGAGCCGCTGATCGCCGTCCACCACGCACAGGGTATCCACCCCGCGGTCCCGAAGGGCGCGCCACGCCCGGCGCAGACTCAGTTCCGGGGGCACCCCCGGCTCGTGGCGGTAGTCCACGTCGGAGAGCTGGGGCGACACGTCGGTGCACAGCGGCGGCGCGGCCACGCCGAAGTAGTCCAGGACGAACTGGGTTTCCCGGTTCACCAAGCCCGCCCGGCAGGGGGCGTAGCGCCGCGCCGGGTCCAGGGTGTTTTTCAGTTGGGCGTAGGCGATGGCCGCGCAGATGGAGTCGGTGTCCGGATGGGTGTGGCCGATCACCAGAATGGGGTGCTGGGCGTGAGTTTCCATGCCGTTTTCCTCTTTCGCGCAGATACCTCGGCGCTCTGCCGCGCCGGTAGAAACAGTATAGCACCATTTTTGAATGGGCACAAGCGAAATGGCGGGCAAAGACCCGGCCGTCCGGAGGGACGAACCGGGTCTTGTGGGGGTCAGCGGGACTCCCGCTCCTGCTGCCGGCTGAGGATCGCCCCGGTGAGGGCGTCGATGTCGTACTCGTACTCCACCCCATCGGCGTAGAACTCGATCTCGTATTCCGCCCGGCCGTCGTCGTAGTCCAGCTTGCGGGAGATATGCCCGGCCTGGTCTGCCGTCACGCCGGCGTCGGCCAGCGCCGCGGCTTCAGCCGCGTCCTCGCCGATGTAGGCGGGGCCGATGTCGGCGGGCGCCTGGGTGGGCGCGGGGGCGGGTGTGGCGGCGGGCGCGGGGGTAGGCGCGGGAGCGGGTGTGGCGGCGGGCGCGGGGTCAGCCGCCCAGGTGGACGTGTCCTGGGGCGGGGCGGAGGGGGCCGGCCCGCTCCGGGCGCACCCGGCGGTCCCCAGGGCCAGCGCGGAAGCACACAGCAGACTCAAAGTAATTCGCGTGCCGTTCTTCATGGGAGACGCACCTCCTTTGTGCGTCTCTATTCTACCACTCCCCATCCAAAAATTTCAACCCTCCGCTTTACATTCCCCGGCAAAGGGGCTACAATGGGCGGAAGAAAATTGCGAGGGGGAGAGAGGCCCATGAATCGGGATCTGACCGTGGGGGAGCCGCGGGAAGTTCTGTGGCGGTTTTGTCTGCCGCTCTTTGGCAGTATGGTCTTCCAGCAGCTCTACAACATCGCCGACAGCCTGATCGCCGGCAAGTTCATTGGGGAGACCGCCCTGGCCTCCGTGGGCAACAGCTACGAGGTGACACTGATCTTCCTGGCCTTCGCCTTCGGGTGCAACATCGGCTGTTCGGTGATCGTCTCCCAGCTCTTCGGCGCCAGGGCCTACGGGCAGATGAAGACCGCCGTCTCCACCGCCTGCATCGCCAGCGGCGTTTTGTGCGGCGCGCTCATGCTGGGCGGTGGGCTGGGCTGCGGCGGGCTGCTCCACCTCATCCGCACCCCGGCGGAGGCGTTCGCCGACTCCAAGACCTATCTGGACATCTACATCTGGGGCCTGCCCTTCGTGTTCTTCTACAACATCGCCACCGGCATCTTCTCCGCCCTGGGGGATTCCCGCACCCCCTTCCTCTTCCTGGCCGCCTCCTCCACCGCCAACATCGCCGTGGACATCCTCTTTGTGGCGGCGTTCCACATGGGCGTGGCCGGCGTGGCCTGGGCCACCTTTTTGTGCCAGGGGGTGAGCTGCGCCCTGGCCGTGACCGTGGTGGCCCGGCGGCTGCGCGGGATCGGGACGGCGGAGCGCCCCCGGCCCTTCTCCCTGGCGCTCCTGCGGCAGCTGGCCGCCATCGCCATCCCCAGCATGCTCCAGCAGAGCTTTGTCTCCGTGGGCAACATCATCATCCAGGGCGCCATCAACGGCTTCGGCACCGGGGTGATGGCGGGGTACTCCGCGGCGGTGAAGCTCAACAACCTGGTCATTACCTCCTTCACCACCCTGGGAAACGGCATCTCCAACTACACCGCCCAAAATATCGGCGCGGGGAAGCTCCATCGGGTGAGGAGCGGCTTCCGCGCCGGGCTGCGGCTGGTGTGGACGCTGACCGTCCCCCTGGCGCTGCTCTACTGCTTCGCCGGACAGTTCCTCCTCTACCTCTTCCTGGACGCCCCCACCGCCACCGCCCTCCGCACCGGCACGCTCTTTCTCCGCATCCTCTCGCCCTTCTACCTGGTGGTCTCCGCCAAGCTGGTGGCCGACGGGGTGCTCCGGGGCGCCGGGCTGATGAAGCGGTTCATGGTGACCACCCTGCTGGACCTCTTCCTCCGGGTGACCCTGGCCCTGCTCCTGTGCAGGACCGGCCTGGGCGCCACGGGCATCTGGTGCGCCTGGCCGGGCGCCTGGGCGGTGGCCACCGCCCTGTCCCTCACCTTCTACCACTTCGGCCCCTGGCGCACGGCGAGGGAGCCGGACTGAGCGGACAAAAAATGCCCCCGACCACGGCGGTCGGGGGCGTTTTCCGTCAGCGTTAAATTTTCGAGAACCCGTAGGTGTTCACCACCGCGTCCACGGGGAGGCCCTGCTTGCACATGGGGCAGTCGCCGGGGGAGTGGGCCTCGTAGTCGGGGATGTTTTTGGTGTCGAAGATGGAGATCACGGGCAGACCGTCCATCTCGTCCACCGCGGCGTAGATCGCCGCCGCGGCCACCACCTTGCCGCCGTAGTACTCCACGCTGCGCTTGCCGTGGTGGGCGGTGGTGCCGGTGGTCATGGAGCAGGTGAGGATGAGGACGTGCTTCCCCTCCAGCATGAACCGGGCGTTGTCCCGGAAGATGAGGTTGCCGCTGGCGTCCAGCTCGCCCTTGATGATATACATATTGTCCCCCTCGCTGAGGGAGCGCCCGCCGTCCCGGGTCAGCTCGCGGGCCAGGCACGCGCCGATGGCGCTGGTGCCGTCCATGCAGAGGATGGAGTCGATGGGGAAACGCCCCCGCAGGTGGTTGGCAAGCTGCGCGGCCACCGCCCGGCAGCCCTTCAGGCTGTACTTCTGGTTGGTCACGTCGATGAAGTAGTTGATGTGGCTGTTCCGGGTGGCAAAGTGGCCCTTGGCCGCCAGCAGCGGCACCCCGCCCAGCTCAAGGAGCGGAAAGAACTTGGGTTCCATGGAAAACGCCTCCTGTTTTCCGGTGAGAGGGGTGGAAAAACTGTGCAAACCGCCCGGTTTTTCCGGCGCAAGCCCACCGGTTTTTGGTGAAAACGATTATACCACCCCGGCCCGCGTTTTGCAAGGGCCAATTTGCCCGGATGTAAAAATTTTCCGGCGTTCCTCAGCCCTGCCCCTTGAGTTCGATGATCTGGTCCCGGAGCACGGCGGCGTACTCGAACTCCAACCGCTTGGAGGCGTCGCGCATCTCCCGCTCCAGCTTCTCCACCAGCTTATCCCGCTCGGCCCGGGACAGCTTGCCCTTCAGCCGGGCGGCCCGGACGGCCTCTGTCTCGTCCTCGGCCAGGTTGAGCACCTCCCGGACGCTCTTCACCACCGTCTTGGGCACGATGCCGTGGGCGCGGTTGAAAGCGTCCTGCTTCTCCCGGCGGCGCCGGGTCTCGCCGATGGCGGCGGCCATGGAGGGGGTCACCGCGTCGGCGTACATCACCACCAGGCCGTTGGCGTTCCGGGCGGCCCGGCCGATGGTCTGGATCAGGGACGTCTCGGAGCGCAAGAAGCCCTCCTTGTCCGCGTCCAGGATGGCCACCAGACTCACCTCCGGCAGGTCCAGCCCCTCCCGCAGAAGGTTGATGCCCACGATGACGTGGAACACCCCCAGGCGCAGGTCCCGGACGATCTCCTGGCGCTCCATGGTGTCGATATCGTGGTGGAGGTAGCGGACCTTGATGCCCACCCCCTGGAGGTAGGCGGTCAGGTCCTCGGCCATCTTTTTGGTGAGGGTGGTGACCAGCACCCGCTCGTCCCGCTCCACACGGGCGTTGATCTCGCCGATGAGGTCGTCGATCTGCCCGTCCACCGGGCGCACGTCCACCTGGGGGTCCAGCAGGCCGGTGGGGCGGATGACCTGCTCCACGATCTGGCCGGAGCGCTCCCGCTCGTACTCCCCGGGGGTGGCGGAGACGTAGATGACCTGGTTGAGCCGCCCTTCAAACTCGTCGAATTTCAAGGGCCGGTTGTCGTAGGCGCAGGGCAGGCGGAAGCCGTAGTCCACCAGGGCGGTTTTCCGGGCGCGGTCGCCGTTGTACATCGCCCGGACCTGGGGGAGGGTGACGTGGCTCTCGTCGATGAACAGGAGAAAGTCCTTGGGGAAGTAGTCCAGCAGCGTCATAGGGGGCGACCCCGCCGGCCGGCCGGCCAGCACTCGGGAGTAGTTCTCGATGCCGGAGCAGTAGCCCAGCTCCTGGAGCATCTCAATGTCGTACATGGTGCGCTGTTTGAGCCGCTGGGCCTCCACCAGCTTGTTGTTGGCCTCGAAAAAGGCCACCTGGGCCTCCATCTCTTTGTAAATTTCCCCGATGGCGGCGGCCAGCTTCTCCTTGGGGGTGATGTAGTGGCTGGCGGGGTAGATGGGGATGTGTTCCAGCCGCCGGATGGGCATACCGGTGACCACGTTGATCTCGCTGAGGCGGTCGATCTCGTCCCCGAAGAACTCCACCCGCACGGCGCTGTCCCGCCAGTAGGCGGGGAAAATTTCAATGGTGTCCCCCCGCACCCGGAACATATTGCGCTCAAAGGCGATGTCGTTGCGCTGGTAGCGGTCCTCGATGAGCCGGGCCATCAGCTCCTCCCGCTTCAGCTCCTGGCCCACCCGCAGGGGGATCATCATGTTGGCGTAGTCGTCCGGCTCCCCCAGGCCGTAGATACAGCTCACCGAGCTGACCACGATCACGTCCCGCCGCTCGATGAGGGAGGCGGTGGCGGACAGGCGGAGGCGGTCGATCTCGTCGTTCACCGAGGAGTCCTTCTCGATGTACGTGTCGGTGTGGGGGATGTAGGCCTCCGGCTGGTAGTAGTCGTAGTAGGAGACGAAATATTCCACCGCGTTTTCCGGGAAAAACTCCTTGAACTCCGCGCACAGCTGGGCGGCCAGGATCTTGTTGTGGGCCAGCACCAGGGTAGGGCGCTGCACCCGCTCGATGACCTTGGCCATGGTGAAGGTCTTCCCCGAGCCGGTGACTCCCAGCAGGGTCTGCTCGTCCAGGCCGTTGAGCACCCCCTGGGCCAGGGCCTCGATGGCCTGGGGCTGATCCCCCGCGGGCTGGTAGGGAGACACGACCTTAAACTCCGGCATCCGTCCTCCCCCTCCTCTCGCACGTTTGTTCTTGCAATATACCACATCGCCGTTGACTTTGCAACCGGGATAGGATAAGATAGAGCAAACGACCAAGGAGGAGACGAGATGGGATATAAAGAGGACTTTATCACCTTTATGGTGCGCTCCGGGGTGCTGACCTTCGGGGACTTCACCACCAAGTCGGGCCGCAAGACCCCTTACTTTGTGAACACCGGCAACTACAAGACCGGCGCCCAGGTGGCGCGGCTGGGGGACTACTACGCCGCCTGCGTCCAGGAGCACGCCCCCGACGGCGTCTCCTGTCTCTTCGGCCCGGCCTATAAGGGTATCCCCCTTGCCACCACCACCGCCGCCAGCCTCTACCGCCTCTACGACCGGGACCTGCCCTACTGCTTCAACCGCAAGGAGGCCAAGGACCACGGCGAGGGCGGCGCCCTGGTGGGCTACCAGGTCCAGGACGGGGACAAGGTGGCCATCATCGAGGACGTGGTCACCGCCGGCACCGCCGTGCGGGAGAGCCTGGCCTTCTTCGAGGGGCTGGGCCGCCAGGTGGAGGTGACCCACCTCTTCGTCAGCGTGGACCGCATGGAGCGGGGCACCGGGGAGAAGACCACCCTGGACGAGCTGCGGGAGAGCTACGGCATCGCCGTCCACCCCATCGTCACCGTCCGGGAGATCATCGAGACCCTGCACAACAAACCCGTCGACGGCAAGGTGGTGCTGGACGACGCCCGCCGGGAGGCCATGGAGGGGTATCTGGCCCAGTACGGCGCCTGACTTTCGCGAAAAGCGGCTCCACGCCCGCGGGCGTGGAGCCGTTTTTGTCCGCTCAGAGCCGCTCCAGGTCCCGGAGGGTGTCCGCCACCAGCCGCTGGGGGAGAAAGCCGCCCACCAGGGCCAAAAGCTGCTCCAGCGTCACCGTCTTGGCCACGGGGGAGTAGCTTTTTTTGAACACCAGGGGGAACCGGCGGGTCAATATGGCGCGGGCGTCCGGCCGGTCCAAAATTTCGCCGATGGTGATCTTCCGATTGCGCAGGTCCATCCAAACACACATCCTTTCTAACCCAAGTGTATGCGCCCGGCGGAAAAATTGACCACCTGGGGTATAGGGCGGCGGCCGGCGGCGCATACTACCGGGGCGAAAGGAGATGTGTGGCATGAACAACGGCGACGACAAGGTGAACCAGGCCATCCAGTGTTCCGTGGTGAGCTGCGCCCACCACTGCGGGGACAAGGACTACTGCTCTCTGCGGGCCATCCAGGTGGGCTGCTGCGACCCCAGCGTGGCCCAGAGCGAGCAGACCCAGTGCGCGTCCTTCGACCTGGGGCAGCGGGGCACCGTCGGCGGGAAGTAACCTCCCCCCGCGAACAGCGACGCCCCCGGCGGAGAAAGTTCCGCCGGGGGCGTCGCCGCGTCTAGCGGACGGCTCCGCCGGACGACTGACCGGCGGCCAACTGGGCGGCGGTGAGGGAATTCACCGCCCCCAGGATGTCGTAGAGCAGCTGGGTCTGCTCCTCCAGCAGCGCGGCGATCTGGGCGGCGCGGCAGGGGCAGGCGCAGGAAGTCTCCCCGGCGGTCTGGGCCGGGGCGCTGACCCGGTTCATGGGGGTGTTCTCCAGCGCCTGGCGGACGCGCAGACGCGCCGCCTGGCAACAGCGTGCGTGACAGGTGTTTTCAGCCATGTGTGGACCCTCCTCGTCTCTATCCTATGCGCCCGCCCCGGCCTCGGTCCACACCGGGCTTGACAAAGGCCGTGGGGTGGGATATCCTTGAAACATGTCCAATCGTTAAGGAGGAGAACCCAATGAAGAAGACACTGACCATCCTGCTCGTCCTCGCCCTCACCCTGGGCCTGCTGGTCGGCTGCGGCTCCAAGCCCGCCGCCGGGACGGAGGCGCCCGCCGAGAGCGAAGCGGCTGTCTCGGAGCAGCCCGCTGAGACGTCCGCCCAGCCCGCCGCCGGGGCGGAGGTGAACCTGGCGGTCCTCTCCGGCCCCACCGGCGTGGGCGCGGCCAAGCTCCTGTACGACAGCGACGCCGGGGAGAGCGTCAACCACTATACCTACACCGTCTGTACCGACAACCAGCAGGTGATGGCCGGCCTCACCAACGGCGACTTTGACATCGCCGCCATCGCCACCAACGTGGCCGCCACCCTCTACAACAAGTCCGGCTCCATCCAGCTCCTGGCCCTGAACACCCTGGGCGTGCTCTACATCCTCGGCCCCGCCGACCAACCCATCCAGTACCTGGGCGACCTCCGGGGCAAGACCCTCTACGCCACCGGCCAGGGTGCCAACCCCCAGTACGCCCTGAACTACCTGTTGAGCGAGAACGGCCTGGACCCGGAGACGGACGTGAACGTGGTCTGGGGCACCGCCGATGAGGTGAACGTGGCCATGCTCCAGGGGGAGGCGGACTACTGTATGCTCCCCGTGCCCGCCGCCACCGCCCTGGAGGCCAAGAGCGAGGGGGCTGTGAAGAGCTACATCAGCCTCTCCGACGAGTGGGACGCCCTGAAAAACGGCAGCCAGCTCACCATGGGCTGCGTGGTGGTGCGCACCCAGTTCGCCCAGGAGAATCCCGAGGCGGTGGAGGCGTTCCTGGACGAGTACGCCGCGTCCATCGCCTACATGGCCGACCCCGCGAATTTGGCCCTGTCTGACAACGCCAACCCCGCCAAGCTGGTGGCGGACTACGGCATCGCCCCCTCGGAGGGCGTCGCCGTCAAGGCCATCCCCCAGTGCAACCTGGTCTGCATCACCGGCACGGAGATGCGGGACACCATCCAGGGCTATTACAGCGTCCTCTGTGACGCCGACCCCGCCTCCATCGGCGGCGCCATCCCCGACGACGCCTTCTACTTCCTGGGCCGGTAAATGACGCGCTGGAGGAAGGCCCTGGCCCGGGTGCTGCTGCCCCTGGCGGTGTGGCTGGGGCTGTGGCAGCTCCTGGCCATGAGGGTGGGGCTGGAGCTGCTGCTGCCTGGGCCGTGGCAGGTGCTGTGCCGCCTGGTCCAGCTCTGCCCCACCGCGGGCTTTTGGCGCGCGGCGCTCACCACCCTGGGCCGGGTCTTTTTGGGCGGCGCCCTGGGCGCGGCCATCGGCGGCCTGGTGGCCGGGGCGAGCCGCTGGTGGGCGCCGGTGGACTGGCTCTGCACCCCGGTGATGAAGATCGTCCGGGCCACCCCTGTGGCCTCCTTCATCCTGCTTATCTGGCTGTGGTGTACCGCCGGCTGGGTGCCGGTGGTGATCGCCGCGCTCATGTCCGCGCCGGTGGTCTGGTCGGCCACCGCCCAGGCCCTGGACAGCGTGGACCCCAAGCTGCTGGAGATGGCGCGGGCCTACGGGATGTCCAAGGCCAAGACCTGGCGGCTCATCTGCCTGCCCTGGGCCGCCCCCGCCTTTGGGGCGGGGTGCCGGACCGCCCTGGGCCTGGCCTGGAAGGCCGGGGTCGCGGCGGAGGTGCTGTGCCGCCCCCGGTGGGCGCTGGGCACCCAGGTCTACAACGCCAAACTGGCCATGGAGACCGCCGACCTCTTCGCCTGGACGGCGGTGGTGGTCTGCCTGTCCTTTGGGGTGGAGTGGGCGCTGGGCGGTGTGTGGAAGCGCTGGGACGGGAAGGAGAGGAGGCGCCGGGATGGAGTTGCGTGACCTCACCGTCCGCTTCGGGGACAAGGTGGTCTTCGACCACCGGGATTTCACCGTCCCCGACGAGGGTCTGACCCTACTGGCCGGGCCGTCCGGGGTGGGGAAGACCACCCTCCTCCGGGCGCTCTTTGACGCCTACCCCGGCGGCAGCGCCTTTCTCTTCCAGGAAAACCGCCTGCTCCCCTGGCGCACGGCGGAGCAGCACCTCACCGACGTGATGCGCCCGCCCGACCGGGGGGAGGCCGCCCGCTGGCTGGAGCTGGTGGAGCTGACCGGGGAGGAGCGATCCTACCCCGCCCAGCTCTCCGGCGGTATGGCCCGGCGGCTGGCCCTGGGGCGGTGCTTGGCCCTGCCCAGCGTCCGGCTCTTTCTGGACGAGCCTTTTGCCGGGGTGGACCTGCCCCGGCAGGAGCGCATTTTGGAGCGTATTCTGGGCCTTGGCAAGCCCGTGGTGATGACCGGCCACAGCCCGGAGCTGGAGCGCTGGGCGGACCGCGTTCTCACCTTATAAGTCGCATACCCCCACAAAAAAGCGAGACCCGGCCGAAAAACCGGGTCTCGCTTTTCGATTAGCCTATGTGGGGGCTTACTCCTGGGGAGGGTCGGCGGGGGCGTCCTCCGCGGGCGCCTCGTCCTCTTCCGCCAGGTCGTTGAACTGGGCGGCGACGGCCTCGATGTCGTCGTCGGAGATGTCGTCGGAGAGCTTGATGTCGGCGATGCGCTGGTCGTTGTAGGCGATCTTCTCCTGGTGCTCGGCGATCTTGGCGCACAGCTCGGCAAAGGTGGGGTCGGGGTCGGCGCCGTTCTGGGCGAAGTAGAGCTTGCCGATCTCGGTGTACGCCTTGCGGATGGCCTCCTGCTCGGCGGCGGAGTTCACCTTCAGCTTGGCGATCTCGGTGAGGTCCTTGGCCTTAGCCATGCCGGTCTGCGCCGCGGCGCTGATCTTGGACATGATGGCGTCGAAATCCATAGATTTAGCCTCCTGTTCGGTTATAGTGGGAAATGCTCTGGGAATATTCTACTACAAAGCGCGGAGATTTACAAGAGAATTTAGAAGTTTTCCACTACCGGGGCGCTAAGTGCCCTCCACCGGGGGGAAGGTGACCACGAAGCAGGACCCCGGCCCAGGCTCCCGGGGGCGGACGGAGACGGTGCCGCCGTGGCGGCGGACGGTACTCTGGACGATGGACAGCCCCAGCCCGGTGCCCCCTGCCGCCCGGCTTCTGGCCTTGTCCACCCGGTAGAAGCGGTCGAAGATGCGGGAGAGGTCCTCCTGGGGCACCCCCACGCCGGTGTCCTCCACCCGCAGGACGGTGCCCGACTCCGTCCCCGCCAGGGTCACCTCCACCCGGCCGCCGGGGAGGTTGTACTTCACGGCGTTTTCCATGAGGTTAAAGGCGATCTGGTAGAGGTCGTCCTCCCCGCAGGGGGCGAGGCGGCCGTCCTCCAACTCCAGGGCGATGGCCACCTCACTCTGGGCGGCCAGAGGCTCCAGCATATGGGCGGCCCGGCGCAGGACGGGCGCCATCTCGGTGGGGCCGAAGTCCAGCGCCTCCGCCGGGCGGGCGTCTACGCGGGTGAGGGTGAGCAGTTTTTCCGTGATGCGGGTGAGGCGGCCGGCCTCCTGGTCGATGTCGCCGATGAACTCCCGGGCGGTGTCCGGATCAACTTCCGATTGCAGCAGGGAGTCGGTGAGCAGGCGGATGGAGGCCAGGGGGGTCTTCAGCTCGTGGGAGGCGTCGGAGACGAAGCGGCGGCGGGATTCCTCCGTGGTCTCCAGCCGGTCGGCCATCTGGTTGAAGGCGTCGGCCAGCTGGCGCAGCTCGTCGTGGCCGGAGACCTGCGCCCGGTGGGAGTACTCCCCCTCCCGGACGCTGCGGATGGCCTGGAGGAGCTGGTCGATGCGCCGGGTGATGGCCTTGGACAAGAGCAGACTCACCGCCACCGCCAGAACGGAGACCACCACTGAGACGCGCAGGAGGTTTTGCTGTACGCCCAGGAGGAGCTGCCCCTGGTCGGCGTCGTAGTCGAAGAGGCACACCCCGCCCAGCACCTGGCCGCCCGCCGTCACCGGCGCGGCCGCCCGGCTCTGGAACGCCCCGGCGCGGAAAGCGGAGTGGAATACGTCCTCCTTTCGCGTCAGCGCCTGGGACAGTTCCGGCCAGTCCCAGGGGGCGCCCACCGTGTCCGCGGAGCGGTCGGAGTCGTAGACCACCACGCCCTGGGGGTCGGTGATGACCACCTGGGTGAGGTTGCGGGGGCTGAGCTGCTCCATGACCTGGCTCGCCCCGTCGGGGGTGACCGCCTCCAGGCCGCTGAGGCCGGAGGTGAAGAGGGAGAGCTGGGTCTGGAGGGAGGTCTGCTTGGTGCGGAAGATCAGCTCCTGGCTGCTGAAGAGGGGATAGGTGTTGAGAAAGAGCAGCACGATCGCCACCAGGAGGATGTTGGACAGCGCCAGCTTGGAGCGCAGCCCCAGTCCCCGGCGGCGGGCGGGTGCGTCAGCGGGCATCGTCTGCGCCCCCTTTCCTGCGGCGTCCGAGCGGAGGTCAGGCCCAGACGCCCTCGTTTTCCGGCTTCTTCTCCCGGGTCATCAGCTCCATGGCGGCCCTGGCCGGGTCCTTGCCCCGGTAGAGCACCCGCCACACCGCCTGGGAGATGGGCATATCGATGCCCACCTTGTCCGCCAGGGCTTTGGCGGCGGCGGCGGCGTAGTAGCCCTCCACCACCATGCCCACCTCCCGGACCGCCTGCTGGGGCAGGTGGCCCTGGCCGATGAGCACGCCGCAGCGGCGGTTGCGGGAGTGTTCGGAGGTGCAGGTGACCATCAGGTCGCCCACCCCGGCCAGGCCGGAGAAGGTCTCCCGGCGGCCGCCCATGGCCTCGCCCAGCCGGGCCATCTCGCTGAGGCCACGGGTCATAAGGGCGGCCTTGGTGTTGTCCCCGAAGCCCAGCCCGTCGCAGATCCCGGCGCACAGGGCGATGATGTTCTTCAGCGCGGCGCCCAGCTCCACGCCCACCACGTCGTCGGTGGTGTACACCCGGAAGACGGGGTTCATAAACACGTCCTGGACCTTCTCCGCCACCGCCCGGTCCTTGGCGGCCACCACCACGGAGGTGGGGATCTGCCGGGCCACCTCCTCCGCGTGGGAGGGGCCGGAGAGGGCGGCGATGGGAAAGCGGTCCTGGGTGGCCTGGGCGATGACCTGGGTGAGGGTGAGGGAGCTGCTCTCCTCAATGCCCTTGGACACCGAGACGATCACCGTGCCCTCGTCCAGGATGGGCGCCACCTTGGAGGCGGTGGAGCGCACGGCGAAGGAGGGGGTGGCCAGCACCACCATCTCCCGCCCTTTCGCGCAGTCCAGGTCGGCGGTGAGTTCCAGTTCGTCGGGCAGAGGCACCCCGGGCAGCACGGGGTTCTCCCCCTTCTCCTTCAGGGTGTCGCTCTCCGTTTTCAGGTAGGACCAGAGGGTGACCTGGTGGCCGTTTTTCAGCAGCAGGAGGGCCAGGGCGGTGCCCCAGCCGCCGGAACCCAGCACGGCGATGTTCATAGCAGTTTCCTCACTTTCTTCTCCTATAAAGTGGATATGGTTTTATTCAGCCGGGACGTCCCGGAGGTAGTACCCCACGCCCCATTTGGTGAGCAGCAGCGCCGGGTTGGCCGGGTCCCGCTCCAGCTTCTCCCGGAGCCTGCGGATGTGTACGTCCACCGTGCGGTCCTCCCCGGCGTACTCGTAGCCCCAGACCAGGTTCAGCAGGCTCTCCCGGGTGTAGACCTTGCCGGGGTTGCGCATGAGCAGCTCCATGAGGTCGAACTCCTTGGCGGTGAGTTCCACGCTCTCCGCGTCCTTCCACACCGCCCGCGCGTCCGGGTCCAGGGAGACGTGCCCCCGGACGAGCCGGGGGGAGTCCTGCCGCCGGCCCGGAGCGCCGCTGCGGCGCAGAAGCGCCCGGATGCGGGCCTTCAGCTCCAGGATGTTGAAGGGTTTGGTGATGTAGTCGTCCGCGCCGGACTCAAAGCCCATGAGCTTGTCGGCGTCCTCCCCCTTGGCGGTGAGCATGATGATGGGCACGTTGGAGAACTGCCGGATGGCCAGGCACGCCTGAAGCCCGTCCAGCCGAGGCATCATCAGGTCCAGGATGATGAGGTCGTAGTTTCCCGACCGGGCCAGGGCCACGGCGGTCTCCCCGTCGTAGCCCACGTCCACCTGGTAGCCCTCGTTCTCCAGGTTGAACTTGATCCCTTTGACCAGCACCTGCTCGTCGTCTACCACTAAGATCTTCAAGGGCGTCCTCCTTTTCCGCTAGGGGGTCGAGACGGTGATGTAGGGCGCCGCCAGGGCGTAGGTGGCGTCCCCGATGCCGGAGACCAGGACCAGGTCCTCGGGCTTCGCGAAAGGCCCGTTGGCCGCCCGGTAGTCCAGGATGGCCTGGGCACGGGTCTCGCCGATGCCGGGCAGGCCCATGAGCTGGGCCAGGGTGGCGGTGTTCAGATCCACCGGCCCGTCGGGGACGAAGACCTGATCCTTTGCGGCGGCGGGGGCGGCCGCCAGGCGGGCGGGTTCCACCCGGTAGAGCGCCCCGGCGGCGGTGCGGCCGGCCCGGCCCAGGAGCAGCCCCAGGGCGGCCACCGTCAAACACACCGCCAAAAGCTCCAATTTGGAAAGGCGAGCCAACTTTTCACCCCCAAAAGCGTTGTCAACCGGGAGAAATTGTGGTACAATAATAACTCAGTCCGCCACCTCGAGAGCGGTTCGCCGCCTCAAGGGGGGCGATCTCCCGTCCGATGTGGGTACATTATATCATATAGATGGAGATTTTACCATGTGTACGAGAAAAAATATCCTGGCGATCCTTCTGGCCCTGGCGCTGCTCTTCAGCCTGGCCGCTCCCGTGGCGCTGGCCGCCAAGGAGAGCGCCCCGGCCACGGAGGAGGCCGCGGCCTCTCCCACCCCCAAGCCGGAGGTCCAGAGCGAGATCGTGGCCTCCCTGGAGGCGCCCCACTGCAAGTCCGCCGTCCTCATGGAGGCCGAGAGCGGCCAGGTGCTCTACCGCTACGTCGCCCCCGGCGAGGAGGAGCAGGCATACCCGGCCTCCATCACCAAGGTGATGACCGCCCTGCTGGCCCTGGAGGCGGTGGACCGGGGAGAGCTGAGCCTGGATCAGAAGATCACCGCCTCGGACACCTTCGGCTTTGACCTGGAGGTGGGGGGCACCACCCAGAACATCCAGCCCGGCGAGCAGATGAGCCTGATCGACCTCCTCTACTGTATGCTCCTGGCCTCCGCCAACGAGTCGTGCAACATCGTGGCCGAGGCGGTGTCCGGGGATGTGGCCACCTTCGTGGACGCCATGAACGCCCGCGCCCAGGAGCTGGGCATGGAGGACACCCACTTCGCCAACACCCACGGCCTCCACAACGCCAACCACTACACCACCGCCTACGACCTGGCGCTGCTCATGCGCCAGGCGCTGAAGAACGAGACCTTCGCCACCATCGTCTCCTCCCGGAGCCATGAGGTGCCGCCCACCAACCTCACGGAAAAGCCCCGGAAGTTCACCACCACCAACGCCCTCATCTACCCCCTCTACAACGGGGCGTATACGTACAGCAAGGCCATCGGCATCAAGACCGGCTCCACCAGCGCGGCCGGCAAGTGCCTGGCCTCCGCCGCCCAGAAGGGGAAGGAGGTCCTCATCTGCGTCGTCCTGGGTTCCGAGGAGGTGAAGGACTCCACCGGGACGTTCCGCTACCAGTTCATCGAGAGCAAGCGCCTGCTGGAGTGGGGCTTCCAGAACTTTGAGCGCAAGGCCCTCCTCACCGCCGACCCGGTGCGGGAGATCCCGGTGGAGCTGTCCGCGGACACCACCGCCGTGGCCCTCAAGCCCGGGGAACTCCCCGAGGTCATGCTGCCCGACGACCTGGACCCCGCCGACTTCCAGCACGACGTCACCCTCTACCAGGACTCCGTGGAGGCCCCCGTGGAGGCCGGCCGGCAGCTGGGAGAACTCACGGTGCGCAACGGCGACACGGTCTACGCCACGGTGCCCCTGGTGGCCGCCGCCTCCGCGGAGCGCAGCGCCTTTTTGGGCGCCATGCACCAGGCGGGGCAGTTCCTCTCCCAGGGCTGGGTGAAGATCGCCCTGGCGGCCCTGGTGATCCTGGCCCTGTTCGTCATCGTCCGCTTCGGCGTGATGCGCCCTCGCTCCGGCTACCGGGGCGGCCGTCGCCGCCGCCGTGGGAGACGGTAAGTTTTTCTTGACGGGGCGATCTTTCTATGCTATAATGCCAAATTGCGCCGGTGCGTCCGGCGAAAACGCCATTTGTCCGCGCCGGTGACCCGGCGCGCAGGGAAGGGAGGAGTCGGGCTTGTTGGAGGAACTGACCCAAGCCCGGCGTGTGGTGGGGGCCAAACAGACCCGCCGCGCGCTGAACGCCGGACAGGTCCGGCGGCTCTTTCTGGCCCAGGACGCCGACCCCGCGCTGATCGCCCCGCTGGCGGACTTAGCCCGCGCCGGCGGCGTCCCGGTGGAGGAGGGCGTCACCATGGCCCAGCTGGGCGCGGCCTGCCGCATCGCGGTGGGAGCCGCCTGCTGCGCCTTGCTCATTTAGGTTTTAGCGGAATAACCTGCCGGTCATTTCGTTAAAATAATACAATCACACCTGAAGAAAGGAGGAACACAATGCCTACGTTCAACCAACTGGTCCGCAAGGGACGCAAGAGCGCCACCTACAAGTCCACCGCCCCCGCCATGCAGTTCGGCCTGAACACCATCAAGAACCAGGAGACCGATCTGCCCTCTCCCCAGAAGAGAGGCGTCTGCACCGCGGTGCGTACCTCCACCCCCAGAAAGCCCAACTCGGCCCTTCGTAAGATCGCCCGTGTGAAGCTCACCAACGGCTACGAGGTCACCGCCTATATCCCCGGTGTGGGTCACAACTTGCAGGAGCACAGCGTGGTCATGATCCGCGGCGGCCGTGTCAAGGACCTGCCCGGCGTGCGCTACCACATCATCCGCGGCACGCTGGACACCCAGGGCGTCTCCGGCCGTATGCAGGCCCGCTCCAAGTACGGCGCCAAGCGTCCCAAGGCCGGCAAGAAGTAAGATCTGAACCTTTCCCCGCACGCCTCGCCGTGCGTACCTATATGAGATAGGGACGTTTCCGGCGGGCATACACGAACCGTTCCAAAAAAACGCTTCGAGTACCTATGAAATTCATTCCGTATGAAGGAGGGAAGCGAAGTGCCCAGAAGAGGAAACGTACCCAAGCGGGAGATCCTCCCCGATCCGGTATACCACTCTGTCTTAGTCACTAAGCTCGTCAACAGTATCATGCTCGACGGCAAGAAGGGCGTGGCCCAGAAGGTCGTCTACGGCGCCTTTGACATCATCAAAGAGAAGACCGACAAGGAGCCGCTGGATGTCTTCACCGCCGCGCTGGAGAACATCATGCCGTCCCTGGAGACCAAGTCCCGCCGTGTGGGCGGTTCCACCTATCAGGTGCCCATGGAGGTCCGGCCGGAGCGCCGGCAGACCCTGGGCCTGCGGTGGCTCACCACCTACTCCCGTGCCCGCGCCGAGAAGACCATGCGGGAGCGCCTGGCCGCCGAGATTATGGACGCCGCCAACAACACCGGCGCGTCCGTGAAGAAGCGGGAGGACGTCCACAAGATGGCTGAGGCCAACCAGGCGTTTGCCCACTACCGCTGGTAATCGACCAAGGAGTTACGGATATGCCTAGAAAAGTTAGCTTAGAGAATACGAGAAATATCGGCATTATGGCCCACATCGACGCCGGCAAGACCACCACCACCGAGCGCATCCTCTACTACACCGGCGTGAACTACAAGATCGGCGAGACCCATGACGGCACCGCCACCATGGACTGGATGGCCCAGGAGCAGGAGCGGGGCATCACCATCACCTCCGCCGCCACCACCTGCTACTGGACCGGCTCCGCCGGCCGGAAGTTCCCCCAGACCCGCATCAACATCATCGACACCCCGGGCCACGTGGACTTTACCGTGGAGGTGGAGCGCTCCCTGCGCGTGCTGGACGGCTCTGTGACCGTCATGTGCGCCAAGGGCGGCGTGGAGCCCCAGTCTGAGACGGTCTGGCGCCAGGCCGACCACTACAAGGTCCCCCGGATGATCTACGTCAACAAGATGGACATCATGGGCGCGGACTTCTACCACGTCCTGGACATGATCCACGACCGCCTCAAGTGCAACGCGGTGCCCATCCAGCTGCCCATCGGCAGAGAGGGCACCTTCAAGGGCATCGTGGACCTGGTGGAGATGAACGCCGACGTCTACTACGACGAAAAGGGCGAGGACATGCGGGTGGAGGAGATCCCCGCCGACATGGCCGACCTGGCCGCCGAGTACCGGGAGAAGCTGCTGGACGCCGTGTCCATGTTCGACGACGAGATCATGGAGATGTTCCTGGACGGCAAGGAGATCCCCACCGATAAGATCCGCACCGCCATCCGCGCGGCCACCATCGCCAACGAGATGGTGCCCATCACCTGCGGCTCTTCCTACAAGAACAAGGGCGTGCAGAAGCTGCTGGACGCCATCGTGGACTATATGCCCGCCCCCACCGACGTCCCCGCCATCAAGGGCGTCAACCCGGAGACCGACGAGGAGGACGAGCGTCCCAGCGACGACAACGCCCCCTTCTCCGCCCTGGTGTTCAAGATCGCCACCGACCCCTTCGTGGGCCGTCTGGCCTACACCCGGGTCTACTCCGGCACCCTGAGTACCGGCACCGGCGTGCTCAACTCCACCAAGGATCAGAAGGAGCGCATCGGGCGCATCCTCCAGATGCACGCCAACCACCGGGAGGACCTTGAGACCGTCTACTCCGGCGACATCGCCGCCGTCATCGGCCTGAAGAACTCCACCACCGGCGACACCCTCTGCGACGAGAAGCACCCCATCGTGCTGGAGTCCATGGAGTTCCCCGACCCCGTCATCCGCGTGGCCATCGAACCCAAGACCAAGGCCGGCCAGGAGAAGATGGGTCTGGCCCTGGCCAAGCTGGCCGAGGAGGATCCCACCTTCAAGACCTGGACCGACGAGGAGACCGGCCAGACCATCATCGCCGGCATGGGCGAACTCCACCTGGAGATCATCGTGGACCGCCTTTTGCGCGAGTACAAGGTGGAGGCCAACGTGGGCGCGCCCCAGGTGGCCTACAAGGAAACCATCCGCAAGGGCGTGGAGCAGGACACCAAGTACGCCCGCCAGTCCGGCGGTAAGGGCCAGTACGGCCACGTGAAGATCCGCCTGGAACCCAACGAGTCCGGCGCGGGCTACGTCTTCGAGAACGCCATCGTGGGCGGCGCCATCCCCAAGGAGTATATCCCCGCCGTGGACGCGGGTATCCAGGGGGCCATGCAGGCCGGCGTGCTGGCCGGCTACCCGGTGGAGGACGTGAAGGTCACCCTTTACGACGGCTCCTTCCACGAGGTAGACTCCTCCGAGATGGCCTTCAAGATCGCCGGCTCCATGGCCTTCAAGGAGGCCTGCCGCAAGGCCGACCCCGTGCTGCTGGAGCCTGTGATGAAGGTGGACGTCACCGTGCCCGACGACTATCTGGGCAACGTCATCGGCGACCTCACCGCCCGCCGCGGCATGGTCCAGGGCCAGGAGAGCCGCCCCGGCGCCACCCAGGTCACCGCGCTGGTGCCGCTGGCCGAGATGTTCGGCTACGCCACCGACCTGCGCTCCCGCACCCAGGGCCGCGGCCAGTACACCATGGAACCCCACAGCTATGTGGAGATCCCCAAGTCCATCGCCGAGAAGATCGTCGCCCAGCGGGGCCGTCCCAGCGAGGACTAAGAAAGTACTTGCATTTTCCAACAAAGTGCGGTACAATCATTACCAACCTGTTCTATTTGCGCAATCTATTTGACCACTTAAAGGAGGATCATAAAAATGGCGAAGCAAAAGTTTGAACGCACCAAGCCCCACGTGAACATCGGCACCATCGGCCACGTGGACCACGGCAAGACCACCCTGACCGCTGCCATCACCAAGTACCTGGCCATGAAGGGCCAGGCCGAGTACGAGGACTACTCCAGCATCGACAAGGCTCCCGAGGAGCGCGAGCGCGGCATCACCATCAACACCGCCCACGTGGAGTACGAGACCGACGCCCGGCACTATGCCCACGTCGACTGCCCGGGCCACGCCGACTATATCAAGAACATGATCACCGGCGCCGCGCAGATGGACGGCGCCATCCTGGTCATCGCCGCCACCGACGGCCCCATGGCCCAGACCAAGGAGCACATCCTGCTGGCCCGTCAGGTGGGCGTGCCCGCCATCGTGGTTTTCCTGAACAAGTGCGACCAGGTGGACGACCCCGAGCTGCTGGAGCTGGTGGAGATGGAGGTCCGCGAGACCCTGTCCAAGTACGAGTTCCCGGGCGACGACATCCCCATCATCAAGGGTTCCGCTCTGAACGCCCTGACCAACGAGTCCAACAACCCCGACGACCCCGACTTCGCCTGCATCAAGGAGCTGCTGGACGCGGTGGACAGCTATATCCCCACCCCGCCCCGTGACGACTCCCTGCCCTTCCTGATGCCCGTGGAGGACGTGTTCACCATCTCCGGCCGCGGCACCGTGGCCACCGGCCGTGTGGAGCGCGGTCAGCTGAAGGCCGGCGAGGAAGTGGAGATCATCGGCCTCACCGAGGAGCGGAAGAAGACCGTGGTCACCTCCATGGAGATGTTCCACAAGACCCTGGACTTCGTGGAGGCGGGCGACAACGCCGGCTGCCTGCTCCGCGGCATCGCCAAGACCGACATCGAGCGCGGCCAGGTCCTGTGCAAGCCCGGCTCCATCCACCCCTACACCAAGTTCGTCGGCCAGGTGTACGTCCTGAGCAAGGACGAGGGCGGCCGTCACACCCCCTTCTTCAACAACTACCGTCCCCAGTTCTACTTCCGCACCACCGACGTCACCGGCGTCATCTCCCTGCCCGAGGGCACCGAGATGTGCATGCCCGGCGACAACGTGGACATGAAGGTGGAGCTGATCACCCCCATCGCCATCGAGAAGGGCCTGCGTTTCGCTATCCGTGAGGGTGGCCGCACCGTGGGTTCCGGCGTGGTCATCGAGGTCGAGGACTGATTCCCCCTCCCCACACCGCACCAAAGTACCAACTCCGGACGCCAGCCGAAGCTTCGGCTGGCGTCCTTTGTTGAAGAGAGAAAGGTGAACTGCTATGCCAAATCTGGACGACCTGGGCGCCGCCCTGGGGAACCTGTCGGAAAAACTGACCCTCTGGGACCTGGCGTATATCCTGCTCATCATCCTGGCCGCCGTGGTGGTGAGCCGGGTGGTGGTGCGCCTGGTGACCCGTGCGCTGAATAAGGGCCGCCTGGACCCCACCCTCATCCGCCTGGTGAAGACGGCGGTGCGCTTCGCCGCGGGCGTGGTCTGTATCCTCCTCATCTGCGAGACCCTGGGGGTGAAGATCACCTCCCTCATCGCCCTCTTCTCGGTGGTCGGCCTCGCCCTGTCCCTGGCCGTCCAGGGGGTGCTGGCCAACCTGGCCGGGGGCATCCTCATCCTGGCCGCCCGGCCCTTCAAGGTGGGGGACTTTGTGGAGATGGACGGCGTGCAGGGCGCGGTGAAGGAGGTCACGCTGATGTACACCTGCCTGGACACCACCGACAACCGCCTGGTCTACATTCCCAACAAGTCCGTCTCGGAGACCAAGATCCTCAACTTTTCCAAGGAGCCTACCCGCCGCATCGAGCTGACCTTCTCCGCCTCCTACGAAAGCCCCATCGAGAAGGTGAAGGAGGCCGTCCTGGGGATGCTGGGCGCCGACCCCATGGTCCTGGACGACCCCGCCCCGGTGGTGGGCGTGGCGGAATACGGCGCCAGCGCCATCGAGTACAACCTGTGGGCCTGGTGCAGAGGGAATGAGTACTGGCCGGCCTATTACAGCGTCACCGACGGCCTGAAAAAAGCCCTGGACGAGGCCGGGCTGGAGATGACCTACGACCACCTGAACGTCCACCTGGTAGAGGGGTAAGGCCCTGTTTTGCCGTCCAAAAACGCACCCCCGGAAAAGCGAAGGCATAGAGTAGACCAGAGCTTTTCAATGGAGGTGCGCTATGGAAAAAGTTTCGTATTTCCTGGGGGCAAACACCCCTGGGGGATTTTACTCCCTGATGGATAAACTGCTGGACCCGGCCCAGGCCAGAGCCATCTACATCCTCAAGGGCGGCCCAGGCTGCGGCAAGTCCACGCTGATGAAGGAGCTGGGCGCGCGCGCGGAGGCGGCGGGGCAGAGGTGCGAGTACATCTGGTGTTCCGGCGACCCCGACTCCCTGGACGGTCTCATCCTCCCCGACCTGGCCGTGGCCATCGCCGACGGCACCGCCCCCCACGGTGCTGTGTCAAATAGACACGACCAAATCTATTTAAGGTATAACTGCACACGTCAAAACCAGGTGATACAGTAACTTTTAAAGGACAAATGAAAGGGACGGCAGTGAAAGCAGAGGTGTAGTCGTCTTCGGCTCTCCTGCCTGGCAGTCCCGGAAAGGAAAGAACTATGGCTATTGTTTACTCTATCACAAATCAGAAAGGTGGCGTGGGCAAGACCACCACGGCCCTTAACCTGGGCGTCGCTCTGGCCAAGGAGGGGAAGCGGGTGCTGTTGGTGGATAACGATCCCCAGGGCAACCTGACCGCCGCCCTGGGCTATACGCCGGGCGAGCAGAAGCAAAACCTGTCCAAACTGCTGCTGGCGGCCATCGACGCCCCGGAGGATCTGGAGCTTCACTTTCCCCGCTCTATCCTGCATACCGAGGGCGGTGTTGACCTTATTCCCGCCAATGGGCGGCTGGCCGATGCCGCCGCCAGGCTCCAGGTCATGCGGCTGTCCCAGGCTTCTCAGTATCACGACAAGGGCGAATCGACCTGTGAAGTGGTCATGGCGTCTGTAATTGACCGCCTCAAGGGGAATTACGATTACATTGTCATCGACTGCGGACTGAAGCACGAGCTGCTCACTGTCAACGCTCTGGCCGCTTCGGACTACTGCATCGTCCCTGTACAGGCTCATTTCCTGGCAAGCGAGGGCATCCCGGATGTGTTAGGGCTGGTAAAGTCAGTGCGAGAACGGTTCAACCCCCGGCTGAAGGTGGCGGGCATCCTGCTCACCATGTATCAATCCCGACCACAGCTTTGCCAAAGCGTCCGGGAGAGCGTGGGTGAGATCTACGGGCAAGAATACCACGTCTTTGAGCGGCCCATTGAGCAGACTATCAAAGTGGCGGAATGCCCGGCCGCCGGGGTGAGCATTCTGGACTATGCTCCCCGGAATCCCGCTGCCGAGTCCTACCGCAGTCTGGCTCAGGAGGTGCTGCGGCTTGGCTAAGACCGGAATGAACGACCTTTTGAAAAGGCGTATGGCCGCAACTCAGCAGGCGTCTGAGTTGCAAGCGAGCGAGGAGGCCTATGAGGCGTTAACACAGGCGGAGGCCCCAGCACCCGCGGCTACTGCCTGCGACCTGCCTATGGATAAGCTGGATCCCTTCTTTACCGCTGACATAGGCTTTCGCCCCTATCCCCCGGCCAAGCTGGAAGCCTTTGCTCAGCAGTTGGCGGAGGAAGGGTTGATTGAGCGTATCATCGTCCGGCCTGTCCCCAACACAGACCGCTATGAGATCCTGGCCGGCCACAATCGGGTGGCGGCAGGCAAACTGAACGGCTGGGCTACCATCCCCACTCAGATCTTGGAGGCAGACGATGACCGGGCAGTCGTGATCGCCACGGCCACGAACCTTCTCCGGCGGGATGAGTTGACTATCATCGAGCGGGGAAAGGCGTACAGGGCCTTGCTGGAGGCAAAACGCAAGCAGGGGTATCGCTCGGACATCACTTCTGGCGACAATCGCCAGAAGTTCCTTGCCCGGGAGGTAGTGGCCCAATTCTTTGGCGTCACTGAATATGAGATCCGAAAGGCGGTGAAGCTGACCTATCTCATTCCACAGCTGCAAGACATCCTGGTAGATACCCCCAAGCGGCTGAATCTGGTCTGCGCCGAACTGATCGCGGACTACGACCCTGCCAGTCAGGAAGCCTTTGTGGAGATATGCTCCATTGAGGGCTATGCGGTGAACAAAGCCACGATGAATCACATCATCCATGCCTGCCCGCCCCCCTCGGCGGAGCGACAAGCGGTGTTTGCGGCCTGGCGGGAGGTGAGAGCCAAGGATGAACAGCGCACAGTGGCCCAGCCCAAGAAGATTTCCTTTGAGCGCAAGCTGTTTCAGCCCTATCTGGATAAGCTGGGCAGCGACAAGGAGCTGGAACGGCTCTTTTTGGAGTTTCTGAGGGAAAAGGTTGCCCAGTGAGGGCTTAACTGGTATAATATAAAGCAGAAGCGGGGGCGTTTGAAAATGAGTGAAAAGGATAAGATCCAGCTTTTTGAAAACAAGCGTATCCGCACCGCGTGGGACGAGGAGAAGGAGGCGTGGTACTTTTCCGTCGTCGATGTGGTGGCCGTGCTGACGGATGCGCCGGACTATAATACCGGGCGGAAGTATTGGAACAAGCTCAAACAGCGGTTGAGCGAGGAAGGCGCTAATCAGTTGGTGACAGATTGTCACCAACTGAAAATGAAGTCGCCCAAAGACGGCAAACGCTATGCCACCGACATGGCCGACACCGAGCAGCTCCTCCGCATCATCCAGTCCATCCCCTCGCCCAAGGCGGAGCCGTTCAAGATGTGGCTGGCCGCCGTGGGCCGGGAGCGCATCGAGGAGACCATCGACCCGGAACTGACCATCGACCGGGCGCTGGAGACGTACTTAAAGAAGGGCTACTCCCCCGAATGGGTCCACCAGCGGCTGCTGGCCATCCGCATTCGCAACGAACTGACGGAGGAGTGGCAGAAGCGGGGCGTGGAAAAGGGCCGGGAGTTCGCCATCCTGACAGACGAGATCTCCAGGGCCTGGTCGGGGATGACCACCCGGCAGTACAAAAAGCTCAAGGGGCTGAAAAAGGAGAACCTGCGGGACAACATGAGCGACCTGGAGCTGGTGCTGAATATGCTGGCGGAGGCCTCCACCACAGAGCTTTCCAAACAGCGCAAGCCGGAGACGTTCCAGGGGAGCCTTTCTGTCGCGCGGGAAGGCGGCGAGGTGGCCGGTATCGCCCGAAAAGAACTGGAGACCCGCAGCGGCGCCCCGGTTATTACTTCTCAAAACGCCGCCCAGCTCGATCGGCTGGTCACAGATATGATCGAAGGCGCGGCGGAACTGCCTGAGGAAGGATCGGAGAGGGCGGAATAGCAGACGGCGTGGGGGTGCGGGTATGGACGAAGATAAGATCATTATTTACAAAACGGAAGACGAGGCCGTTTCCGTGTACGTCCGCTTTGACCAGGATACCGTTTGGCTGACGCTGGATCAGATGGCGGAGTTGTTTGACCGGGATAAGTCCACTGTTTCCCGTCACATCCGCAATGTCTACCAGGAAGGTGAACTGACCAGGGAGGCAACTGTTGCAAAATTTGCAACAGTTCAGCAGGAAGGCAGCCGAAAGGTCGAGCGCACTCTGGAATACTACAACCTCGATGTTATCATCTCCGTTGGCTACCGCGTAAAGTCTCTGCGTGGGACACAGTTTCGCCAGTGGGCCACGAAACGGCTCAATGAGTACATCCGCAAAGGCTTCACGCTGGACGATGACCGCCTGAAGGACGGCGGGAGCCGGTACTTCCGGGAACTGCTCCAGCGGGTGAGGGACATCCGCTCCAGCGAGCGTAACCTCTACCAGCAGGTGACCGACATCTACGCCACAGCCATCGACTATGACCCCGGAGCAGAGATCACAAAGGAGTTTTTTGCCACCGTTCAGAATAAGATGCACTTTGCGGCCCATCAGCACACCGCGGCCGAGGTCATCTATGAGCGTGTGGACAGCGAAAAGCCTTTCGTGGGGATGACCAACTTCAAGGGAAGCTATGTGACCCGGGAGGATGTGCGGATCGCCAAGAACTACTTGACAGAGCGGGAATTGCAAATTCTAAACCTGCTGGTGTCTCAATTCCTGGATTTTGCGGAATTACAGGCCATAGAACAGCGGGCCATGACGATGCGGGATTGGGTAGAGGAGCTGGATCGCCAGCTTTTCAGCAATCGGCGAGCGGTACTTTCCGACAAGGGGCGGGTGTCGCACCGGCAGGCCATAGAGAAGGCGGAAAAGGAGTTTGACCTTTACCGTGCCAAGGAGATGAAACAGCTGGAAAGTGATTTTGACAGAGCCATGAAAAAACTGACCGATGGGTCAAATTCATAAGGAAACCAGAACGATGGACAGGCTCGGCACCTCGGTGTCGGGCCTTTCTTTATGCCCTTGCGGAGGAGATGAACCAGTGAGCCATGAGAAAATGCCCCGGAGCCGGGCGCCTACCCCATTTGACGAGTGCGCGGAGTCCCGCCTTCGCAGGATGGGGCTGCTGAATGAAAATGGTCAGCCGGACAAGGACGCCGTGGCTGTCCTGCCCGTCCATCACCGGTGGCTCCTCTCTAGCTTTTTAATGTATTGAGAAGGCTTTCTTTGTCAAAGTGCGAGATTGACTTTCTAAGTACTCCACCAACTCGTCCAGCCCTTTGCAGCGTTCATCCACCTCTGGGTCGAGGGTGCCCAACTCCGCACGGTAGTGTTTGATCTTTTCCGCGGAATCCTTAAACATAGCCGCAAGGATTTGCTCTGTCATTTAATCGCCTCTCTCTTCTGTTCAGGCGGAAGGAAAAAATCATCCTCGGTCTCGCTTGTGTCACCATCCATATAGGGTTCCATTTCTTCCTCAACACGCAAGTCTTTTTTGAGTGGTGTATCACTGATGGTAACAGAAAATCCCGTATCAGCGTTCAACCACTGAGATGATGGGATCTCTATTCTCCGACCATCAGCTTGACGGGTCACATGGTATGCTCCCCTATTATCAAACACCATATGATCCTTTATTGTCAATTCAACATCAGTCAAAATGTCAGTTACTAAGGCCATAAAGTGCTCAGAGTTTTTTGCAAAGTCAAAAATTGCTCCCATCATAAGGGCTATGCCAAAGGTAGTGAAAATTCCCGGTAGGACATGAGAAATAGCCCCCGCCAACGTTCCTTCTTGAGGCGGCCAAAAGGCATCGATCCCCACACCAACCGCGATACTCGCCAATCCCATAAAGAACCACACAGAGAAGAAACTAAACCAGCGACGTCCTTTTACCCGCCGTTTATTTGCTCGATACTCTTTTTTCATTCTATCCCACTGAATTTTTTGATTATTCCTATCTTTTTGCTCCTGTACTTGTAACTCCCATTCTATCCTCTGTCTTCTAAGCCGTTCCTCACAGTCCTCCCTGCTTTGTTCCCAATCCGGCTCTTCTGTGGCAACTTTGCCCTTCCCTTTTCCGAGTTGTTGAACCGCCATGCTTTTACTCCCTCTTTCCGTATATGTATGGATGCTCCGGTCTGCACCTTCTGGACGCCCATACTACTCCACTGGAAAATTTGTGAGTTGAAGGCTGCTTAGCCTTTCTCGATCCAGATTTCACCCTCTGTTTATATTGTCCCCCTCCCAATCTAAAACTGACACCTTTTGCGAAAATTTTTTGCGGCAACCATTCTCCTTCTCCGTGCTACCTGCTAGTTTTCCTTGGATCCATTGCATTATTACTATATAATCTTCGTGTTGCGAATATAAAATGGTCGTAATGGTGTGTGTTCTGTATGCGCATTGGGAAATATAATTTTCCAAACGGAGGTTGCGATATGGAACAGGACATGCTTTTGAA
>CANRLZ010000010.1 GCA_947631595.1 uncultured Oscillospiraceae bacterium | reverse complement strand
CAGCGCCGCCGGGAGGCCGGCGAGGCCGCCTCCTGGGAACACCGCGCCGACGAGGTCCAGCGCGTCCTGGAGTCGTCTGCGCTGCTGTGAGGATAGAGACGAGGAAAACGGTGGAGCCGGTCGGCTCCACCGTTTCAGCTTGTCAAAAAAGCCTCGCAGAGTTTCGCGCCGCAGGGCGCGAAAGACTCATAAGAAATTTTTTCCGGCGGCGTGTACGTCGGAAAAAATACATCTCGGCCCGCAAACGTGCGAGTCGGCCGCCCTCGCGGCGGCCGGGGAGTGCGCTGCAGCGGGCCGTAAAAAATGTCAAAGAAGCGGCCCTGCCGCTTCTTTGACAGTCTCAACGGTGGAGCCGGTCGGCTCCACCGTTTCTGTTCAAAAGAAGACCGGAGCGGCGGCTGCCGCTCCGGTCTTTGTGTATGGGGCAAGATCAGGCGTAGAAGCTGTGGCCGGCGATGGTGGCCACGAAAGCGCGGTGACTGGAGGCCCAGGTGTGCAGGCCCTTCTGGTTGAACCACAGGACGTTGTTCAGGGACACCGCGCCGTCCAGGCACAGCTTGGCGGCCAGGACGCTCTCGGCGTTGGGGGTGCGGTAGATGGCGCCGGTGGCGGCGGGGGTGAACTGGTTGCGCTGGAAGACCACGCCCTTCACCGTATTGGGGAAGCGGCTGTCCTTCACGCGGTTGAGTACCACGTTGCCCACGGCGATCTTGCCGGAGAGGGGCTGGTTGCCGCTCTCGGCGTAGATGATGTGGCTGAGCCAGGTGAGGTCCTCGCTGTTGTAGAACTGCCAGCCGGGGGTCAGCGCGCCGCTGCCGGTGGTCAGGTCGAAGGAACAGTCGCCGGGGTTGTAGACGTAGGTGGCGTCAAAGACCTTGCACACCACGTCCAGGGGGAGCAGGATGGAGCCGTTCTGGACCTGTACCAGGTTGGGCACGAAGAGGTAGCGCTCGTTGGCGATGACGTAGTTCATGCCGGGGGTGGCGTAGAGATCCACCAGGCCCCAGTGGACCAGCTTGGCGGTCTTGCCGTCCCAGATGGTCTGAACCATGGGGTCCAGGGCCTGGGCGATGGCGCGGGCGCTGACGTAGGTGACGCCGTTCACGCCGACGACCATGGGATCCTCCGTCATGGCCACGCCGTTGACCCGCACGGGGTAGGTCTTCACAGGCTCGGCGCTCTCCGCGGGAGTTTCCTCCACCGGGGCGGGAGTCTCCTCAACGGGGGCGGCGGACTCCACCGGAGCCACGGTCTCCGCCGGGGCGGCTTCCGCCTCCACAGGGACGGCGGCCACGCCGGCGAGAAGGGGGGAGACCAGGGCCAGCGCCAGCAGAGCGCCCAGCGCCGACCGGGTCAATTTCTTGCTAAACATGATGATACAAACACTCCTTACAAAACAGCTTGTTTCTGTTTGTAACCGTATTGTAACCCGTCACGCAGGAAATTGCAACCCATATCTTCAAAAAAATTGCACAAAAAGAACCGCCGAATTATCGCCGGTTCGGTGCAACTGCTTCAAAAACGCCTTATTTTTCAAGGATTTTACAGATTGTGACCTTTGACGAACGAAAAAGCGGACAGCGAGAAAAAGGGCGAAAAAATGAAAACTATCTTGCAAAAAGTGGTCTCCCCCTTGGGAGGGGGAGACCACTTGACAGAACTATTTGTAACGTTTGTTACAGCCCCTCCGCCAGGATCACCCGCACCCGGCCGCCGCGCTCCGGCGCGGTGTCGTACCAGGCGGAGAGGGAGTAGTTCCCGGCCAGCACCTGGGCGCGGGTGGAGAGGGTGTAGAGCTTGTCGGCCCTACTATATATATAGTAGGCGGCGTTGTCCGCCAGGGGGTAGGCGGTGTCGTCGGACACCGCCGTGTACCCCTCCAGGCTCACATCCTGGAGTTTGGTGAGGCTGCGGGCGTTTTTCACCGTCTGCCCGTCCATCATCAGGCAGGCCGGACCCTCCCGGACGGGAAAGGTCTTGCCGTTCACCGGAATGACCTGCTGGCTGCCCCCCAGGTCGAAGGTGAGGACGCTCTGGGTCAGCATGGAGGAGTTCACCACCTCCAGGTCGGTGAGGATGCCGTAGCGGTGGAGGTCGCCGGTGACGTTGTCCAGGATAAGGGCGGTGACCGCTCCGTTTTCATCGGTGTCCACATAGCGCACCATATCGCCGGACAGCCTCACCCCCGCCAGCCGGGCGGGGGCGACGGTGGCGCAGACCGTCTCTCCGTAGGTGTCCAGGATCTCGACCTCCGGGGAAAGGGCGACGCCGCCCTTTTGGGCGGCGTCCTGGCTCACAACGCCTGTGATGGACCTCCGGCTCAACCGGGCGACCTTGGCCTGTCCGTCGGTGACGGTGACCTCCACCAGGGAACCCAGGGGGAGGTCGTCGGCGTCTTTCCAGGCGTAGGGGTAGGTGTAGCTCCTCCCGTCGGTGGCGGTGAAGGTCACCGTCCGGCGGGCGTAGGCGTTGTCGGTGTCGTCGGTGTAGGTGGCGCTGCCCAGGGCGGAGACCACCCCGACCTGGCGGAGGTCAGATCGCGTGTCCAGGCTCTGGACGGCGGCCACGCCGCCGGTGCGCCCCAGGAGGAGCAGTACGCTGTCCCCCTTGCGGAACTGGCCCAGGTCGGAGAAAGCGTACTGGGCCTGGAAGGTCTCCAGGGGGTAGGTCACCCCGGCCACCACCACGGCGGTGGGAGAGGCCAGGGAGGGGGTGATGGCCTCCACCGTGCCCCAGGCGGTCTTGGCGTAGACGGTGACCGCCTTGGTGTACTCCGACCAGTAGACCACGTCCAGCGTCTTGATGTCACCGGCTGTGGCCGCCAGGCCGTTGCGGGTGATGGAGCTTGCCTCGCTCAGGGGGAAGGGGAGCTGGCTCTGCCAATCCCCCTGGGCCACCACCGGGCCGTCCACCGAGGCGGTGAGCGCCCCCATGGAACCCTGGGCGTCGGAACTTGCGAAGAGGATAGCCTGATCCTCCGCCCAGTAGAGCAGGTCGTACTCCCGCAGCTCCGCCAGGGTGGAACGCTCCCCGTCCCGGTAGACCAGGGCGGTGTCCACGTCAAAGGGCAGCAGCGTCCGCCACGCCCCGGTGAGAGGGATGGGACCCTCCTGCTCCACCCGGAACAGGGCGGGCACGTCGACTTCCCCGTCGGCGTTGAGGGTGTGGCCCAGAAGGTTTACATAACTCTGACCAGACTTGTTGTTGGCGCACAGGAGGTTGTAGAAGATGTGCAGGCAGTCCTGCCGGGTGAGGGGGTCGGTGTTGTTCTGGGCGGCCACCCCCTGATCCAGGTCCAGGGAGTGGTAGAGTCCCATCTGCCCGGCCGGCCAGGGGGCGGCGAAGTCGCCGTCCTGATAGCCCAGCAGGCGGACGGCCATGGTCGCCCCCTCCTGGAGGGTGATGGTGGCCTGGGGGTGGAACCACCCGGCCTCATCGCCCCGGACGAAGCCGGCGTCCACCGCCGCGCGGACGTAGGGGGCGTACCAGGCGCGGTAGGACACGTCGGGGTAGGGGTCGGTGTTGGCGTTCTGCCCGGCCATATCCTTATAGGTGGAGGCGGCGATGAGCAGTTTGGTGAACTCGGCGCGGGTGACCGTCCGCTCCAGGTGGAGCGCGCCGGTCTCATCCCCCACCATGATCTCCAGTTCCCGGAGCACGGCGGCCTTCTCCTGCTGGGGGACGTCCTTCACCGCGGCCAGGGCGGTTCCCGCCCCGGGCAGCGCCAGGGCGGCGCAGAGCAGGAGGGACAAAATGCGTTTTTTCATGGGAATTTCTCCTTTTGTCCGGCGGGGGAGACCCGTCTTATTCGTAGCGCAGAGCGTCGATGGGGTTGAGCTTGGCGGCCTTGTTGGCGGGGAGGTAGCCGAAGAGTACGCCGATGGCCACGCTCACGCCGAAGGCCACCAGGATACCCGAGAGGGTGGGCACGGCGCGGAAGGAGTTCTCCGACCCCAGCGCCATACTCAGCACCCAGGTGAGAAGGTTGGCGGCCAGGATGCCAAAGCCGATACCCAGAACGCCGCCGATGGCGGAGGTGGTGCCCGCCTCGATGACGAACTGCCAGCGGATGTTTTTGGGTTTCGCGCCCAGGGACTTTCGGATTCCGATCTCCCTGGTGCGCTCGGTGACGGACACCAGCATGATGTTCATAATGCCGATGCCGCCCACCAGCAGGGACAGCGCGGCGATGAGGGTGAGGATGGTCATAAGCAGATCCAGCATGGTGTTCATGGCGTCCATCATCTCCGCGGCGGTGAGGACCACGTAGCGGTCAGAGTCCTGGAAAATTTTGAACAGCTCCCGCTCCACCAGACCCTTGGCCGCGGGGGCGGTCTCCCGGGAGGTGGCGGCGAAGAGGTACTCGCTGGAGGAGGTGCCGCTGAGGCGGGCGGCCAGGGTGTAGGGGATGTAGACCACGTCGTCCCCGCTGCCCTCGGTGACGTCGGCGTACTCGTCCATCACGCCCACCACGGTAAAGGGCACGCCGGAGAGGGTGAGGGTCTTGCCCAGGGCGTTGCCGCCGAAGGCCTCCCGCTCCAGATAGGCCCCCACCACGCACACGCTCTGCTGCCGCTGGGCGTCCACGTAGGAGAGGAAGCGGCCCTTGGCCAGCTTCTCCCCGTTCATGGTGGTGCCCCGCTCGACGCTGTAATAGGTCTCGCCCACCCCCTTGACCGTGGTGCGGGTGAACTCGTCGGCGCCGTGGCGGACGATGAGGGAGGCCCGGTGTTCCGGGGTCACCCCGGAGAGGTACTGGGGATAGCGATCCACCAGGGCGAACATATCCTCGATGTCCACGTGGCGGGAGGAGTCATTGTCCCCCACGATCATGGCGTCCACCTGGTTGGAACCCAGCGATTCAAACTCCTCATTCATGTAGACCTGCATCCCGTGGCCCAGGCTGGTGATGATGATGACCGCGGCCACGCCGATGATGATGCCCAGCATGGTGAGCAGGGAGCGCATTTTGCTGGTGGACAGGGACTTGAGGGCCAGGCGGAAGGACTGGGTGAAGTTCATACCGCCGCCTCCTCTTGCTCCTCGGGCTGGACCACCGCCCTGGGGTCGTCGGCGGGGCCGTCGTAGATGACCCGCCCGTCCTGGAGGCGCACGATGCGCTTGGCCTTGACGGCGATGGAGTTGTCGTGGGTGATGAGGATGACGGTGTTGCCCTCGGCGTTGAGCTGCTGGAGGAAGGCCAGCACCTCCCGGCCTGTGCGGGAGTCCAGCGCGCCGGTGGGTTCGTCGGCCAGGATCACCGAGGGGTCTCCCGCCAGGGCGCGGGCGATGGACACCCGCTGCTGCTGGCCGCCGGAGAGCTGGGAGGGGAGGTTCTTGCGCTTGTCCGCCAGACCCACCCGCTCCAGGGCCGCCACCGCACGGGTGCGGCGCTCCTCCCCGGAGAGGCCGGCGTAGAGCAGGGGCAGCTCCACATTCTCCTGCACATTCAGCTTGGCGATGAGGTTGTACTGCTGGAAGATGAACCCCAGCATCTTATTGCGGATCTCCGCCTGCTGGTCGTCGTCCATGGTGGACACGTCGACCCCGCCCAGGTAGTAGCTGCCCGAGGTGGGCACGTCCAGACAGCCGATGATGTTCATGGCCGTGGACTTGCCCGAGCCGGACTGGCCCACGATGGCCACGAATTCCCCCTGATCCACCGTCAGGGACACGCCGTCCAGGGCGTGAACGTCGCTGTCGCCCATGTGGTAGATCTTATAGATGTCCCGAAATTCGATCAGGTGTTCCAAGGCTCATTCCCCCATGGCGGACGTGATGGCGTCCATGGCGTTGGAGGAGGCGTTGGGGATGTAGACGGTCTCCCCCTCCTCCAGGCCGGAGAGGATCTCGATGTTCTCGCTGTCGGAGCGGCCCAGCTCCACCGGACGCTCCTCCAGCTTGTCGGCGTTCACCAGCTCTCCCGCGGCGTTGCACGCGCCGGGGCCGGCCACGTAGACGAAGTCGCCCCGCTGGACCGCGTCGGAGGGGATGCACAGGGCGCTGCCCAGCTGTTCCACCAGGACGGTGGCGGAGACGTTCATGCCGGGGTAGAGGCCCTCCCCCTGATCCACCACCACGGTGACGGGGTAGTTGGTGCTGCCGGCCACGGTGGTGCCGTTGATGTTGATCTTGTCCACGTGGCCGGTGAAGGTCTGCCCCTCCAGGGCGGAGGAGGTGAAGGTGACGCTCTGCCCCACCTGGAGGCGGCTCACGTCCAGCTCGGACACGTCCATGTCAAAGGTGAGGCGGGACATATCGTAGATGATGGCCAGATACGCGCTCTGGCCGGAGGTGGCGGCGGCGGAGGGGTCGATGTTGTCCCCGGCCTTGTAGTTTTTCTCGATGACGGTGCCGTCGATGGGGGAGGTGATGGTGTAGTCCTCCAGCAGGTCCTGGGCGGTGCGCAGGCCCTCCTGGGCGTCGCTGAGGGAGAGCTGGGCGTTGCGGACGTTCAGGCGGGCGTTGTCGATCTGGCCTTGCAGGTCGGGCAGCTCAAAGGAACCCAGCACCTGGTTCTGGGCCACCCGATCCCCCTCCCGGACGGAGAGGGTCTCCACCTTGCCGGAGGCCAGGGCAATCACCTGCTTGGACGCGGCGTAGTCAAAGGTGCCCAGCCCCGCGGAGGCCACCTCCCCCACCTGGGCGGCGGCGGTGTCGCCCTTGTCCAGGGCGCCGGGGTTGGAGACCCGGATGACCACCTGCCGGGCGACCACGTTGCCCGGCAAAACCTGGTCAGCCGCGCCGATCTCCGAGATGGTGCCCACAAGGGCGCTCCCGGAGCCGGTGACGGTCACCTGGGCGCTCTGGCCGACCTGGAGGGCGGCCGCCTGGACGGCGTGGAAGGGGACGGTGAGTTCCATGGTGTCCCGGTCCAGGATGTCGGCGATGGGGGTGCCGGCGGCCACGGTGTCCCCGGGGTCTATGTAGAGCTTGGTCACCGTCCCGGCGGCGGTGGCCTTGATGGACATGTCCTCGGCGTTGTCAGCCTGGGTCTTCAGCAGGTCGTCCAGGGTCAGCTGGGCCTGCTCCACCCCCAGCTGGGCACGGTCCACGGCGCTCTGGGCCTCGCGGATGGCGTTCTCCGCGTCGGTGGGATCCAGGGTGAACAGGACCTGGTCCTTGGCCACCATGTCCCCCTCCTCAAAGGGGGCGGTGAGGATCTCCCCCCGGAGGAGGGTGGTGGCCCGGTAGGAGTCGTTGGGCTTCACCGTGCCCGAGCCGGTGACGGTGATGGTCATGTCCTGGACGGAGGCCTGGACGGGGAGATAGGCCCCCGCGGCCGCGGAGCCGCCGCCGCCCATACAGGCGCGCAGAAGGATCACCGCCGCCAGCACCACCACCGCCAGGATGATGAGGCGGCGGAGCCACTTGCGGCGTTTTTTGGGGGGTTGTAACAGAGGAGCGGCAGTCTTCTTGTCCTCCTGGGAAGTGGTAGACGGCATGGATACAGACCTCCTTGCGATCGACTGAGGGACAGAAGTATTTTAACATTATAAAGAGCAAATGTAAACAAACTCTAAATTGTCCGTAAAGGATTTCTAAAATCCGTTCAAAAATCTCCGGGGGAAATGGGGGTCTTTCATGTATAACATCCCCAAACCTGGCAACAATAGGGGGCACGGAGGTGTTTCCCAGTGAAAAATGAACGGAACAAGAGAAGCGGCCTTAGCCGCGTGGGCGACTTTCTCGCAGGAAAGGGCTTTTACATCGTGCTGTTTCTGTGCGTCGCCGCCATCGGGATCTCGGGCTATTTTCTCCTGACCGACTCCTCTTCCGCCCGAGACCAGCAGGTGATCGGCGACGCGGAGGTGGTGGTGATCCCCTCCCCCGCGCTGCCCTCGGTGAACCCCCTGCCCACGCCGCCGGCGGCCACGCCCACGCCGAGACCCACGCCGGCCCCGACGCCCAGCCCAACCCCCGCGCCCACCCCCACCCCTACTCCCGCCCCGGCGGTGTACACCTGGCCGGTGCGTGGGGAGGTCATCGGGGATTACAGCCTGGAGGTGCTGGCCTATGACCAGACCATGGGGGATTGGCGCACCCACCAGGGGATGGACCTGGCCGCCGACCTGGGCGCCCAGGTGCTGGCCACGGCGGACGGCACGGTGAGCGCCGTCTACGACGACCCCCTCATGGGCACCACAGTGGTGGTGGAGCACCCCGGCGAGGTGATGAGCTTCTACTCCAACCTGGCCGCCACCCCGGCGGTGGCGGTGGGGGATGAGGTGACCACCGGGATGGTGATCGGCTCGGTGGGCAAGACCGCCGTGGCCGAGAGCGGGAAGGCGTCCCATCTCCACTTTGAGATGACCGAGGCCGGCGCCCCGGTGGACCCGGCGGAGTATCTGCCGCCGCTGACCTGAAAAACTGGAGAAGAAGCGGCCCCGCCGCTTCTTCTCCAGTTTTTTTGCGGCCCGCCGCAGCGCACGGGTCGGCCGCCTGGGCGGCCGACCCGCACGTTTGCGGGCCGAGAGGTTATGGTTTGGGCAAGCCTGGGGGAGAACGGTCACTTGGTCCCGAAGATGCGGTCGCCGGCGTCGCCCAGACCGGGGACGATGTAGGCGTGGTCGTTGAGTTTTTCGTCCACGGCGGCCACGTAGATCTCCACGTCGGGGTGGTCGGCCTGGACCCGCTGGATCCCCTCGGGGGCGGCGATGATGTTCATGAGCTTGACGTTCTTACAGCCGTAGTTCTTGATGAACTGGATGGCCGCGGAGGCGGAGCCGCCGGTGGCCAGCATGGGGTCGAGGATGATGACCTCCCGGCTGGCGATGTCGTCGGGCATCTTGCAGTAGTACTCCACCGGCTCATGGGTCTTGGGGTCCCGGTAGAGGCCGATGTGCCCCACCTTGGCGGAGGGGATCAGGGTGAGGATGCCGTCCACCATCCCCAGACCCGCCCGGAGGATGGGCACGATGGCCAGTTTCTTCCCGGCGATGACGTTGACCTTGGCCTTGGCCACGGGGGTCTCGATCTCCACCTGCTCCATGGGCAGGTTCCGGGTGGCCTCGTAGCACATGAGGGTGGCGATCTCGCTGACCACCTCCCGGAAGTCCTTCACGCCGGTGTCCTTGTTGCGCAGGATGGAGAGCTTGTGCTGGAGCAGGGGGTGGTCGAGAACGTGTACCATGTTGTCCATTTTTTGTTGCCTCCTTAACGGTTTTGATGTCTTACTGTCTCAGCGGCAGGCCGCTGGGAAACGCCTATTTCACCGGGCCGGGGTTCTCGCCCCGCGCCAGCCGCTCCGCCCGCTCCCGCTCTGCCTGGGAGAGGCGGTGGTAGGCGGGGACAAGCTGGGCGGCGGAGACCAGTTCGCCCCCGCGCGCCAGCTCCAGCGCGCACCGGGCCACGCCCCAGGCGGACTGGTAGCGCAGGTGGGGCGGGGCGGGGCGGCAGGGGATGTTCCGGGCGCGGAACGCCTGCTGACACAGCTCCCAGCCGTCGCCGACCAGGATCTGCGCGGCGTTGTCGCCCTGGGCCTCCACCTGGTCTGCCAGCTCCGCCGCCGCCAGCGCCCCGTCCGGGGAGAGACGGCGGGGGACGCCGTTTTCCACGGCGAACCGGGCGGCGTAGAGCTGCCCCCGCCGGGCGTCCATACAGCAGCAGATCCGCGCGCCCTCCAGGTGGGCCAGGCTCCAGGCCATGGACTCCAGCGTGGAGCACGCCGCGCAGGGCAGACCCTTCGCCCAGGCCAGCCCCTTGGCCTCGGAGACCCCGATGCGCAGCCCGGTGAAGGAGCCGGGGCCGTTAGCCACGGCGATAAGATCCACCTGGTCCAGGGTGACGCCGCAGTTTTTCAGCATATCCTCCACCATGGGCAGCAGCGTGACCGAGTGGGTCAGGCCGCTGTTCTGGAAGGACTGGGCCAGCAAGAACTCGTCCCGGCACAGGGCGCAGGAGGCGGCCTTGGCCGAGGACTCCAACGCCAGGATCAGCATGGCCCCACCTCCTCGATCTCCAGGCGGCGGCTGTGGTCGTCCGAACCTCGGGTGATGGTGATCCGGCGGGTGGGGGAGAGGTAGCCGCCGCCCTTTTCGCTCCACTCCACCGCGCACACGCCGCCCCGGTCCAGGTAGTCCTCCCAGCCCAGGTCGGGCAGCTCCTCCGGGGCGTTCAGGCGGTAGAGGTCGAAGTGGAAGAGGGGCAGGCGGCCGCCCAGGTACTCGTTGACGATGGTGAAGGTGGGACTCTGTACCCGGCCGGGGTAGCCCAGGCCCAGGGCCAGGCCGCGGGTGAAGGCGGTCTTGCCCGCGCCCAGGCCGCCGTCCAGGGCCAGTACCTCCCCGGGCCGCAGCGTCTCGGCCAACGCCTGGGCCAGCGCCTCCGTCTCCGCCTCGCTGTGGGTCTCACGGACCATCCGCCTCACCTCCCATTTCCCTAAGAATACCACAATCGGGACAAATACACAATTCCCCACTTGCATTTTTTCGCCCGTATGTTAAAATAATCTCCACCTTGCCCGGCCTGGGGGCGCGGGCAGTGAAACCATAGCTGTCAGGGGGTGACGGGGATGAGGAAAGCGGCGCGGGACTTCTTTCGCAAGGGGGATATGCTCCTCCTGGCGCTGTGCCTGTGCGCCAGCGTCATGGGCCTTTTCCTCATCTACTCCGCCACCCGATGCGAGCACACCGACCGCTACGTGGTGGTCCAGGCCGTGGGCATCCTCATCGGCGTGGTGTGCTACGTGGTCCTGACCCTGGTGGACGTGGAGCACCTCACGGCGCAGACCTGGTGGGGGATGGTGATCTTCAACATCCTGATCTTCCTGGCGCTGATCCCCTTTGGCCGCTGGGTGGGGGGCAACCGCAACTGGATCGCCCTGCCCGGCCTTCCGGTGAACATCCAGCCCAACGAGATCGTCAAGCTGTTTTTCGTGGTGGTGATGGCCTACCAGTGCACCAAGCTCCGGGAGCGGGAGCTGCTCAGCCACCCCATCGGGGTGGGTTCGCTGCTGTTCCACACCCTTTTCTTCGCCGGGCTGAACGTGGTCATCTCCCGGGACTACGGCATGAGCCTGGTGTACATCTTCATCTTCCTCATCATGGCCTGGTGTGCCGGGGTAAAGTGGTGGTGGTTCGTCATCGGCCTGGGCGCCGTGGCCGGCGGCGGCGCCATGGTCTGGGGGCATCTGCCCGACCGCATCCGGGACCGCGTGCTGGTGATCTTCCTGCGCAACGACCCCCAGGGCATCGGCTGGCAGCAGGACCACAGCGTCATGGCCATCGGCTCCGGCGGCCTCACCGGCCAGGGCTACCTCCAGGGCTACCAGACCCAGCAGGGCGCCATCCCCGCCCAGTCCACCGACGAGATCTTCGCCGTCTGCGGCGAGGAGCTGGGGATGGTGGGCTGCGCGGTGGTATTGCTGCTGCTGACCGCCATCATCCTGCGCTGCTTTTGGGTGGGCCGCCGGGCGGCCAGCCCCATGACCGCCCTGGTGGCCATGGGCTACGGGGGGATGTTCCTGTGCCAGACGCTGGTGAACATCGCCATGTGCCTCTACGTCTTCCCGGTGGTGGGCCTGACCCTGCCCTTCTTCAGCTACGGCGGCACCTCCATCATCACGCTATTCATGGCCGCCGGCATGGTCTCCGGCGTCAAGGCGCGGGACCTGCCCAGCTGGCTCCAGGACCGAAACGGCGCGTAAAAAATTCCGCCAGGCGCAAGCCCGGCGGAATTTTTTTGTCCGTTCAGATGGAACCTTTGAACACGTCCCGATTTTTGATCAGGTACTCCGCCCCGGAGTAGAGGGTGGTGACGGTGATGATGATGACGCAGGCCCAGTTGAGCGGGGCGGGAATGGGCAGGTGCATCAGGCACAGGCAGACCATGGTGGCGGCGGTCTTCACCTTGCCCGACCAGCCCGCGGCGATGACCCGCCCCTTCTCCACAGCGACGAGGCGCATTCCGGACACGGCGAACTCCCGGAAAATCACCACGATCACCGCCCAGGCGGGCATAGCGCCGGCGGCGCAGAAGCAGATCATGGACGAGACCACCAGCACCTTGTCCGCCAGGGGGTCCATAAACTTGCCGAAGTCGGTGATGAGGTTGCGGCTCCGGGCGATGTGCCCGTCCAGCAGGTCGGTGAGGCTGGCCAGGATGAAGACGGCCAGGGCGGCCAGGGTGTGGCCGGGAAAGTCGATGAGCATCAGCGCCACGTACACCGGAGTCATGGCCATGCGCAGCAGGGTCAGTCGGTTGGGCAAATTCATGTGGGATCCTCCTCCTCGCCCGTCAGGTCGCCGTTTTCCGTGCCGGTGATCCGAACGGGGACAAATGTGCCCGCCGGGACGGCCCCGGCGGCGGTAAAGAAGACGTGAGCGTCCACGTCGGGGGAGTCGGCGTAGCTCCGGCCGCGGAAGCACCCGGCCTCCGCGTCAAACCCCTCGCACAGCACCTCCAGCACCGTGCCCAGCCGCGTCTCGTTGTAGGCGTCCATCACCCGGCTCTGGAGGTCCACCAGCAGCTCCGCCCGCCGCCGGGCCACCTCCCCGGGCACCTGGTCGGGCATGGTGAAGGCGGGGGTGCCCTCCTCCGGGGAGAAGGGGAAGATGCCCGCCCGCTCCAGATGCTGGGCCTGGAGAAAATCGCACAGCTCCTGGAACTCCTCGTCCGTCTCTCCGGGCAGGCCGGTGATGAGGGAGGTGCGGAGAACCAGGCCCGGGATCTTCTCCCGGAGGGTGGCGAACAGCGCCTCGATCTCGGCGCGGGTGCCCCGGCGGTTCATCGCCCGGAGGATGCGGTCGTTGGCGTGCTGGATGGGGATGTCCAGGTACTTCACGATCTTGGGTTCCCCGGCGATCACGTCGATCAGCTCCGGGGTGAACTCGTCGGGGTAGAGGTAGTGGAGGCGGATCCAGTGGAAGGGAAGTTTACATAACTCTTTCAGTAGCTGGGGCAGATGCCGCTGTCCGTCCCAGTCGGTGCCGTAGCGGGTGATGTCCTGGGCCACCACGATGAGTTCGCGCGTCCCCTGGTCGGCCAGGCCCTTGGCCTCGGCCAGGAGGGAGTCCATGCTCCGGGAGCGGTATCTGCCCCGGAGGGAGGGGATGACGCAGTAGGCGCAGTGGTTGTCGCACCCCTCGGCGATCTTCAGGTAGGCGGAGTAGGCGGGGGCGCTGAGTGTCCGGGCGCCGTCCTCGGCGGTGTGGTGGATGTCCCCGAAGTAGGTGGGGGTATCCCCCTCCTCCATGGCCCGGATGGCCTCTACCACGTCGGTGTAGCTGCCCGTGCCCAGCAGCCCGTCGATCTCCGGCAGCTCCTCCAGCATCTCCATCTGGTAGCGCTGGGTCAGGCACCCGGCCACCAGCAGCTTGCCCAGCCGCCCCTCCTCCTTCAGGTGCGCCAGGGAGAGGATGGTGTCGATGGCCTCGCTCTTGGCGCTCTCGATGAAGCCGCAGGTGTTCACCACCGCCACGTCCGCCCCGTGGGGGTCGGAGGTGACGCGCCAGCCCTCCGCCTGGCACAGGGCCATCATCTGCTCGGTGTTCACCTGGTTTTTCGCGCAGCCCAGCGAGACAAAGGCGATCTTCACGGCTCCTGTTCCCCCCAATCGTCCAGGTTGTCGGTGTACCGCCGCAGGGCGGCGGAGATATCGCTCCAGGCATAGCCCCGGCGGGCCAGGGCGTCGGACACCCGCTTCAGGTCCTTGCGGTCGGGCCGCTCCACCCGGCCCAGCCGGGCGGCTACAAAGCGATCCAGGGCGTCGGCGCTGTCCTCGCCCGCGTCCTCCATGGCCTCGTCCCAGAACTCCCTGGGCACCCCCTGTCGGTAGAGGGTGTCCCGGATCTTCCGGGGGCCGTAGCCTCGGTTTACATAATATTGCGTCAACTGCTGGGCGTACAGCTTGTCGTCCAGATACCCCAGCCGCTCCAGCTCGTCGCAGGCGGCGGCGGCGTGTTCCGGGGTCTCCCCCTTCTCCACCAGCCGCCGCTCCAGCATCTGCCGGCTCATGGGCCGGGCGGAGAGGATGTTGGCCGCCCGGCGGCGGGCGCGGGACGCCCCGGCGGCGTCCCGGAGCTGCTCCAGGGCGGCCTCCGGCACGTCCAGACCGGCGTAGAGGGAGAAGTCCACCATCTCCCGGTCGGTGACCTTCAGCTTGGACCCGTCCTCAAAGGTCAGGAGCCACTGGCCCTGGACCTTCTGGGAGGGAGTGACGGCGGAGAGGATCATTCGTCCTCCATGTCGTCGTCGGCGGACACGTCCACCGCCCGACCGGCGGCGCGGGCGGCCACCTTCTCCTGGGAACCCATGAGCTGGAAGGCGTTCTTGCGCACCTCGGCCTCCAGGGCGTCGGCCTCCTCCGGGTGGTCCAGGAGGTACTGCTTGGCGGCGTCCCGGCCCTGGCCGATGCGCTTTTCGCCCATGGCGAACCAGGAGCCGGACTTCTGCACCAGATCCAGCTTCACCGCCAGGTCCAGCAGCTCGCCCACCTTGGAGATGCCCTGGCCGTACATGATGTCGAACTCCGCCTCCTTGAAGGGGGGCGCGACCTTGTTTTTCACCACCTTGGCCCGGGTGCGGTTGCCGATGACCTCCCCGGAGACCTTGATGCTCTCGATGCGGCGCACGTCGATGCGCACGGAGGAGTAGAACTTCAGCGCCCGGCCGCCGGTGGTGACCTCCGGGTTGCCGTAGACCACGCCCACCTTCTCCCGGAGCTGGTTGATGAAGATGACGATGCAGTTGGTCTTGGCGATGGACCCGGCCAGCTTCCGCAGGGCCTGGCTCATCAGCCGGGCCAGCAGGCCCACGTGGCTGTCCCCCATGTCCCCCTCGATCTCCGCCCGGGGCACCAGGGCGGCGACTGAGTCCACCACCACCACGTCCACCGCACCGGAGCGCACCAGCATCTCCACGATTTGCAGGGCGTCCTCGCCGGTGTCCGGCTGGGAGATGAGCATGGAGTCGATGTCCACCCCCAGGGCGCGGGCGTAGCTGGGGTCCAGGGCGTGCTCGGCGTCCACGTAGGCCACCTCGCCGCCCCGCTTCTGGCTCTCGGCCACCACATGGAGGGCCAGGGTGGTCTTGCCGGAGGACTCGGGGCCGTAGATCTCGATGATGCGCCCCTTGGGGACGCCGCCGATGCCCAGGGCCAGGTCCAGGGAGAGCGAGCCGGTGGGGATGGAGTCCACGATCACGTGCTCATTTTCGCCCAGGCGCATGATGGCGCCCTTGCCGTAGTCCTTCTCGATCTGGGCGATGGCGGTCTCCAGGGCCTTTTTGCGGTCGGAGGCCGGCGCGGCGGTGGGGACGGTCTTCTTCTTGTCAGCCATGGTGGGTGTTCCTCCTTCTGGTAAAACCTTCTCGTTTCTCTTGTATCAAAGGGCCTTTCTGCCCTCCACCACCCGCCAGATCCCGGCGGTGTCCCGGTAGGTCTGGATGTCCCCCAGGCCGGCCTGGGCGAAGAGCTGTTCCACCGGGGAGGCCTGGCGGACGCCCACCTCGCAGATGAGCCACCCGCCCGGCCGGAGGGAGTCGATCCAGCGCCCGGTGATGGCGCGGTAGAAGTCCAACCCGTCCGCGCCGCCGTCCAGCGCCAGCCGGGGTTCATAGAGCCGCACGGAGGCGTCCAGGGCGTCGATCTCCTCAGTGGGGATGTAGGGCGGATTGGAGGCGATCACGTCAAAGTCCCACAGGGCGGCGGGGGGCTTTTCCAGGGCGTCCACGGCGCAGGCCCGCACCCGGCCGGTGAGGCCGTTGCGCCGGATGTTCTGGCGGCACACCCGCAGGGCGCCCTCGTCCACCTCCCCCAGGAGCACCTGGGCGTTTTCGCAGTTCCGGGCCACGGCCAGCCCCACGCAGCCGCTCCCGGCGCACAGGTCCAGCACCCGGACCGGCCCCTGGGCCTCGCCGGCGCGCTGGATGGCCTGCCGGGCCAGGACCTCGGTGTCGTCCCGGGGCACCAGCACCTCCGGGGTGATGTCCAGCTCCACCCCGTAAAAGCTCCACTCCCCGATGAGATAGGCCACCGGCTCCCCCCGGAGCCGCCGGTTCAGCAGCGCCCGGAAGCGCCGGGTCACCTCGTCGGAGGCGTAGAGGGGCCGATCCCGGAGCAGGTCAGAGGCGCTCTTGCCGGAGGCGAAGCGCAGCAGCTCCTGGGCCTCCATCTGGGGGTTGCCCGCCTCCGCCTCCCGCAGGGCGCGGCGGGCGTCCAGGTAGAGGTCGTTATAGGTGCTGGGCATGGGCCAGGCCTCCTCTCACCAGGCGTCCGCGCCCTTTTCCTCGGGCAGGACTTCGGTGAGCGCCCGGATGCCCACCTCGATCATGGAGTCGTCCGGCCGCTGGGTGGTCCAGTTCTGGAGCCAGAGGCCGGGGGCGGTGAGGACGCGGGTGAGCCAGTTGTCGTGACGGCCCACGAAGCGGTTGATCTCGTAGGTGATGGACACGATCACCGGCAGGCTCAGCAGCCGCACCGCCAGCCGCAGCCAGGTGTTGTTCCAGCCCACGCCGATCACGGCATGGACCACGATGGCCACCGCCATGATGACGAATAAAAAGCTGGTGCCGCACCGGGGGTGGTGCCGGGGCATCTTGCGCACGTTCTCCACCGTCAGGGGCAGGCCGTTTTCGTAGCAGAAAATGGTCTGGTGCTCCGCCCCGTGGTAGCGGAACACCCGCTTCATGTCCTTCATCTGGGACATCAGTATAATGTAGAGCACAAAGATGGCCATGCGCACCAGCCCCTCGATGAGGCTGAGGCCCAGGCGGCTTTTGACCCACCGGGTAAGAAGCCCGGTGAGCAGGGTGGGCAGGATGAAAAAGAGCAGGATGGAAAAGCCCAGGCCCAGGACCACCGACAGGGTGACCACCACCCCCATGGCCTTCTCGCTGGAGAGGTGCTTGTCCAGCCACTGGTCCAGCTTGGAGGGCTCCGCGGGGCTGTCCTCGTCCTCGGGGTAGAACTCGGCGGAGTACATCAGCGCCTTGACCCCGTGGACCATGGAGTCCACGAAGTTCACCGGCCCCCGGAGAAAGGGGACGCCCAGCCAGGGGTGGCGGGTCTTCACCAGCTTCAGCGGCTCCACCTTCACCTCCAGCTCCCCGTCCGGCTTGCGGACCACCACGGCCTCCTTCTCCGGGCCGCGCATCATGATGCCCTCGATGAGAGCCTGGCCGCCGCACATGGTCTTGAACTTGGGGCAGTTTTCCTTACACGCGGGCATAGGCACGCTCCTTTTGCGAACAAATGTTTGGTATCTAAGAGACAATATACCATATCTCGCCGGGAAATGCAAGCCCCAAAAAAATTTCCCCCGCCCGATGGGACGGGCGGGGGAAGGGGGGTTCGATCACTTGCCGCTGACCCGGACGGTGCAGCGCAGAACGCTGCCGTCGGTGAGGGTACACTCCACGGTGGTGTTGCCGTTGCCCACGGCGGTGACCACGCCGCCGGAGGAGACGCTGGCCACGGAGGAGTTCAGCGACCGCCAGCTGGCGGCGGTGCCGCCCTGGACCCGGAGGGTGACGGGGCCGGGGTTGTTGGAATTCATGGTGAAGTCGCTCACCGCGCGGCCGAAGGCGGTGAGGGAGGCGCCGCCGGAGGAGGTCTGGCCGGAGGGCGCCTGGGAGGCCGGGGGCGTGGGCGCCTTGGAGGCGGCGGCCTGGCCGCTCACGCCGCTGACCCGGACGATGGCGGTGCCGGTCTTGCCGGCGGAGTCCCGGACGGTGAGGGTGGTGTTGCCGTTGCCCACGGCGGTGACCGTGCCGTCAGCGCTGACGGTGGCGACGGAGGGATCGGCGATGGAGTAGGTCACCTGGCCGGAGGCGGAGGCGGCCTTCACCTGGTAGGCGGGGTAGCGGGCGGAGAGGGTGAAGTCGGTGGAGCTGAGCGTCAGCGTCCCGGTGGAGGCGGGCGCCTGGGAGGCCGCCGGAGCGGGGGAGACCCGCGGGGCGGCGGAGGCCGCGGGAGCCTGAGACGCGCCGGGCGCCCGGGAGGCCGCGGGAGCCTGGGAGGTCAAAACATCCGGCTCCACCGTGGGCAGGGCGGAGGAGTCCAGCGCCAGGGGGTCGTCCTCGGCGTCGCCGCCGGTGACGCCCTCATCGGTGATGGCGGGCAGGGGGTGGAAGGAGACTGCCTCGCCGTCGCCGCCCACCACCGCGCCGGAGGGCCCCGCGGAGGGCGCCTCGGAGGGCCGGGCGGAGGGGGAGGGTTCGGCGGAGGACTCCGCAGGCGCTGTCACCTCCGAGGAGGGCGCGGTGGTGGGCGTCGCGGCGGGGATCACCAGCTTGGGGATGACCACCGCCACCAAAAAGCAGATGATGGCCAGGATCACCGCCGCGGCCAGGACGTAGAGGGCGATCTTGGCCGGGTCGCCGCCGCCGCGGTCATCGTCGCCGCCGCGGCCGCCGCCGGCCAGGCGCTTGCCGCCCCGGCGCTCCTCCTCGTACTCCTCGTAGTCGTCGTCGTAGCGCTCCTTGCGCTTGCCCTTTTTCGCGTTGCAGAAGGGGCAGCGGCGGTAGGTATCGGCGTAATCCTCGCCGCAGTTGTCGCAGTGGATCAGTTCCGTTCTGGCTTTGGCCATGGGGGCAGACCTCCTAATTTCTCGTATGGTGGGGCACGGGCGGTGGCCGCCCGGATAGGGTGACATAATTCCTGTCCCCTATTCTACCATCCCTCGACGGCGTTCGTCAACAGCAAATGGGAAAAAAGCGGTGGAGAAATTTCCCACCCCCGCCCGCCCCATAAAAAGCCTCGCGGAGTTTCGCGCCTGCGGCGCGAAAAAATCATAAAAATTTTGGGCCAGGACATGCGCCTGGCCCAAAATACCTCTCGGCCCGTGCGCTGCGGCGGGCCGCAAAACTCGGAAAAGAGGAGGCAAAGCCCCCTCTTTTCCGACTATAATGTCATTCCGCCCTGGCCCAGACCGTCCTTTTCCAGCATCTGCTCCAGCACGGACACGTCGCTGGCGATGTCCATGGCCTTATCCCGGAAGAGCAGGTCCAGCTGCTTTTCGAACCCCTCCACCACCTTGTCCATCATCCCCTCGATGCGCGCCTTGGCCGCGGAGATGTTCTCCCCCTCCACGCCCTGCTGATCCAGCTGGGCATACGCCCGGAGGATCTTCAGGGTGGTGGGCAGGTAGTAGTTGAGGAAGCCGCGCAGCTGCCCGGCCTTGGCGGGGTTTTGCCGCTGGTAGTCCAGGATGCGGCCGGTGAGTTCGCCGATGCGGTCGATCTTGGCGCTCATCACCGGGTCGGGGATGGCGTCGTTCACCGCGCGGATCTCCGCCAGGACGGCGTAGTCGTCCTCCTCCTGGGGCTTTTGTTCCGGTTCCGGTTCCGGCTTCGGCTCCGGCTTGGGCGGGTCGGAGATGCCCTGGGCGGAGAGGACCAGACGGTCGCTGGCCAAGTCCAGATACCCCGTGGGCAGCACCCCCAGGTTCAGCATATCCTGGAGATCCTCCCGAACCTTTCGGGGGCTGCGCCCGGCGGCTTTGGCCAGGGCTTCGACGCTGACGCTCTCCCGTCGGCCGATGAGTCCCAGGTACTGGCGAAAACGCTTGGCCCGCCGGCGGCGGGAGAAGCCCACCCCCAGCAGCGCCAGTCCCGCGCCGGTGAAGACGGCCAGCGAGATCAGGGTGGACAGGGCGTACAGAACGCCGTGGCTGGCGATGGCCTCTGCCAGGGTGACCAGCAGGGAGAAGCCGAACAGGCCGGTGGTGATCCCGCCGCCGATGAGAAACCCGGTGCCGTCCGAACTCCGCCGCCCCGCCTGGGTCTGGGCGGGCTGAGGCTGGGCGGACTGGACGCGCTGGGGCTGGGGGGACTTGGATGCGCCGAAGCTCTTGAGCAGCTTGCGCAGCACCAGAAAGATCCCCACCGGCCAGAAGACGAACAGGGCGATGAGGGCGACGACCCAGCCGAACACGCCGTCGCCGTCGGGGTCGGGGCTGTTTTGGGGGTAGTAGTTGTCAGGCATGATGGCTCTCCTTCGCCGCGGCGGAGGCGGCGCGAAACTGTTTTTTCTATCTTACACCGTTCCGTGGGGAAAGTAAAGGCGGCGGGGGTGGAAAATTTCCCGACCCGCCGGGGAGCTGTTACCGTTTTGTTATTGCTTTTCCCCGTCCTTCACCCTATAATATAGAATGATGAAAATCGGGGCGCTGTGCCCTTTTTTGGAGCGTGACAGTATGGCCGAAAAAGAGACAAACGCAAAACAGGGCGCAAAGCCCGCCAAGGGCAAGGGCGCGAAGATCGCCGTGGCCGGTGTGCTGGCGGCGGTGCTGGCCCTGGGCGGCGGCTACCTGGGCGTGTGCGCGGTGGCCGGAGGCGACCGGGTCATGCCCGGTGTGCGCCTGGGCGGCGTGGACCTGGGGGGCATGACCGAGACCCAGGCCCAGGCGGCCATGGAGCAGGCCTCTCAGGACCGCTACGAGACCCTGGAGATCCCCCTGCAGGTGGGCGGCCAGACCGTGGTCTTCTCCGCCAAGGACGCCCAGGCGCACGTGTCCGGCGGCGTGGACGAGGCGCTGACGGCGGGGAAGGACAGCTTCCTGACCCGCGGCTGGCACTATCTGGCCGGCGTGCTGGGCCACAAGACCGACCTGGGCTTTGAGGTGAGCGTGGACAACGCCGGGTACGTGGACCAGGTGCTGGACCAGGTGACCGAAGCGGTGGGCCAGCCGGTGGAGCAGCCCCACTGGGAGATCCAGGAGGATGACGACAGCGCCCAGCTGGTCCTCTACAAGGGCAAGACCGGCCAGACCGTGGACGAGGACGCTCTGCGGGAGGCCCTGATGGACGCTCTGGGCCAGGGCAGCGCCGAACCCATCCAGGTCCAGACCGTCACCACGCCGCCGGAGGCGCTGGACGTGGCCGCTTTGGCCCAGGAGGTGGACCGGGAGAGCGTCAACGCCACCATCGACCCCGCCACCGAGCAGGTCATTCCCCACAAGCTGGGCCTGACGGTGGACACCGCCGCGGCCCAGAAGCTCCTGGACGACATGGAGGAGGGGGAGAGCGGCACGTTGGACCTGGCGGTGGAGACTCCGGAGGTCACCACCCTGGCCCTGCGCGCCACCCTCTTCCAGGACCTTTTGGCGGAGGCCTCCAGCAAGATCTCCGGCACCGCCAACCGCATCAACAACGTGAAGCTGGCCACCGCCGCCTGCGACGGGAAGGTGCTGCTGCCGGGGGAGCAGTTCTCCTATAACAAGGCCACCGGCCAGCGCACCACCGCCAAGGGCTACCGGGAGGCCACCGGCTTTGTGGCCACCGGCACGGAGGACATGGTGGGCGGCGGCGTGTGCCAGCCCTCCTCCACCCTCTACCTGGCCTGCCTCCGGGCAGACCTGGAGATCACCCAGCGCTACAACCACCGCTACACCGTCACCTATATGCCCGAGGGCATGGACGCCACGGTGAGCTGGCCGGACAAGGACTTTATCTTCACCAACAACACCCCCTATCCCATCAAGATCCAGATGCGCGTGGAAAACGGCCAGTGCGTGGCGCGGCTCTACGGCACCAAGACCACCGACACCTATATCGAGATGGAGTCCGTCCGCCTGGGGTCCACCCCCTTCTCCGTGGTCTACAAGGCCGATCCCTCCGTGCCCCGTGGGCACACCCAGGTCCTGACCACCCCCTATACCGGCCGGACCGTGGAGGTCTACCGGAACCTCTACGCCAAGGACGGCACCCTCATCAGCCGCACCCTGGCCACCAAGAACGTCTACCAGAAGTGCGACAAGGTCATCGGCTACAATCCCCTGGACGGCGCGCCGGACGGGAGCAAGCCCCCGGTGACGCCCAGCGATGCGCCCAGCGAGGAGGTCACGGACACCCCCGCCGCCGAGGCCACCCCCGCGCCGGAGACGACGCCGGACCAGCCGCCCGCGCCGGAGACGACGCCGGACCAGCCGCCCGCTCCGGAGGGTGGCCAGACCCAGCCGGAGACCCCCGCCCCGGAAGCGCCCGCCCCCGAAGCGCCCGCGCCGGAAGTACCTGCCCCGGAAGCGCCCGCCCCCGAGGCGCCGCAGCCGGTGCAGCCGGAACCCACCATCCCGGTGCCCCAGGAACCCACCGTGCCGGAGGGCGCCGCGCCGGAGGGCATCGCGGCGGAGTAAGAGAGCTGTTTTTGGGACAAAAAGACCCGGCGCCGGCCTTTCCGGCGCCGGGTTTTCCTTGCTTTTTCCCTCCGGGCATGGTATCCTAAACACCGACCCCAACGCCTCTGCAAGGAGTGTGACCCCCATGACACACTATCTGGACTACGCCGCCACCGCCCCCGTCCTGCCCCAGGCCGCCCAGGCGGTGGGGGAGGCCATGGAGCGGTTCTACAACCCCTCCTCCCAGTACGCCCCCGCCCTGGAGGCCGGCCGCGCCCTGGAGGATCACCGCCGGACCCTGGCCGCCGCCCTGGGCTGCCAGCCGGAGGAGGTCTTTTTCACCTCCGGGGGCACCGAGGGGGATAACTGGGCGCTGCGCTGGGCCGCCCAGCGGAAGAAGGGGCACATCATCACCACCGCCGTCGAGCACCCCGCCGTGCTGGAGGGGGTGAAGGATCTGGCCCAGCAGGGGTTCGAGGTCACCTATCTCCCGGTGGACAGCGCCGGGTGCGTCTCGGTGGAGGATTTTAAGGCCGCGCTGCGGGAGGACACGGTGCTGTGCTCCGTCATGCTGGTGAACAACGAACTGGGCAGCATCCAGCCGGTGGCGGAGTGCTGCGCCGCCGCCAAGGCGTACAACAGAGACATCTTTTTCCACACCGACGCCGTCCAGGGCTTTCTGAAGCTCCCCTTCACCGCCCGGGACCTGGGGGTGGACTCCCTGGCCGTCTCCGGCCATAAGGTGGGCGCGCCCAAGGGGATCGGCGCCTTCTACCTCAAGCGGCACAGCAGGCTCAAGCCCATGCTCCTGGGCGGCGGGCAGGAGCGGGGGATGCGCTCCGGCACCGAGTCCACCCCCCTCATCGCCGGCCTGGCCGCCGCCGTGGGCGTCGGGCTGGAGCGGCGGGAGGCGGAGTGGGAGCGCCTCACCGCCCTGAACCGGTACGCCAAAGAGCGCCTCACCGCGAACATCCCCGAGCTGAAGGTCATCTCCGAGGCGGGCTGCCCCCACGTCCTGGCGGTCACCCTGCCGGGGTATAAGAGCGAGGTGATGGTGCGCTTCCTGGGCGACCGGGGGGTCTATCTCTCCTCCGGCTCCGCCTGCCACAAGGGCAAGCTCAGCCACGTCTACGCCGCCCTGGGCCTGCCCAAGCCCTGGCTCATCGGCGCCCTGCGCGTCTCCTTCGGCGCGGGCAGCGGCGAGGCCGACGTAGACGCCCTGGTCCAGGGCCTCCTGGAGGCCAAGGCCACCCTATTCACCACCCTGTCCTAACGCCTCCGGCGGGAAATACCAACAAGAAAAAGGGCCTGCCCTCAACGGGGGCAGGCCCTTGGAAAATTTGCGCAAAAAAACAAAAAGAACCCCTTGACAACCAGCAAGAGGAAATGGTAAAATGTATTGATTTATCGCCGGGGCGTTTTCCAGGGGCTTTCCCCCTGGTACACGAGGAGTATAGCACAGCCCCCACGGGGTTGTCAAGCACAAATCGAAAAACGCTCCAACGAAGCCGGGTGTGTCACCCATACTATACGCCCAGAAAGGACTGACAGCCAGCATGGTCAAGGACGTGTACTTCGGCAAGACGCTCCGCAAGAGCTTTGCCCGCCACGAGGAGATCCTGGAGATGCCCAATCTGCTGGAGATCCAGAAGGACTCCTACCAGTGGTTTTTGGACAAGGGTCTTCGGGAGGTATTCCGGGACGTGGCCGCCATCTCCGACTACGCCGGGAACCTGGAGTTATCCTTCATCGACTACTCCATGGACGAACCCCCCAAGTACGACGTGGAGGAGTGCAAGCGCCGGGACGTGAACTACGCCGCCCCCATCAAGGTGACGGTGCGCCTGCGCAACAAGGAGACGGAGGAGATCAAGGAGCAGGAGATCTTTATGGGGGATATGCCCCTGATGACCGAGGCCGGCACCTTCATCATCAACGGCGCCGAGCGGGTCATCGTCTCCCAGATCGTCCGCTCCCCCGGCATCTACTACGCCCGCAACGCCGACAAGGCGGAGAACCTCACCTACGCCACCACCGTCATCCCCTACCGGGGCGCGTGGCTGGAGTATGAGACCGACCTGAGCGACGTGTTCTGGGTGCGCATCGACAAGAACCGGAAGATCCCCATCACCTGCTTCATCCGCGCCGTCGGCCCCCGGACGGACGAGGAGATCGTGGAGCTGTTCGGCGAGGATCCCCGCATCGCCGCCACCCTGGAAAAGGACACCTGCAAGACCTACGAGGAGGCCATGCTGGAGATCTACCGCAAGCTCCGCCCCGGCGAACCCCCCACGGTGGAGTCCTCCGAGAGCCTGCTGCACAACCTCTTTTTCGACCCCCGGCGCTACGACCTGAGCGCGGTGGGCCGCTACAAGTTCAATAAGAAGCTGGCCATCTCCAGCCGCCTGTCCGGCCGCACGCTGGCCCGTGACGTGAAGGACCCCCAGACGGGCAAGACCCTCTTCAAGGCCGGCACCACCCTCACACGGGACGACGCCAAGAAGATCGAGAAGCTGGGCGTGAACGAGGCGTACCTCACCGTGGACGTGGGCGGCGAGACACGGGAGATCAAGGTCTTCTCCAACGGCATGGTGAACATGGCCGACTTTGTGGACTTCGACCCCGAGGTGGTCTGCGGCGTGGACGAGAAGGTGCGCTACGACGTTCTGCGCGAGCTGCTGGAGCAGTACCCCGACAAGGGGGAGGACTTCCAGGAGGCGGTGCGGGACCGTCTGGACGACCTCATCCCCAAGCACATCATCGTGCCGGATATGCTGGCCTCCATCAACTACCTCAACAACCTGGCCGCCGGGGTGGGCAACCCCGACGACATCGACCACCTGGGCAACCGCCGCCTGCGCTGCGTGGGCGAGCTGCTGCAAAACCAGTTCCGCATCGGCTTTTCCCGCATGGAGCGGGTGATCCGGGAGCGCATGACCGTCCAGGACCTGGACATCGTCACCCCCCAGAGCCTCATCAACATCCGCCCCGTCACCGCCGCCATCAAGGAGTTCTTCGGCTCCAGCCCCCTGAGCCAGTTCATGGACCAGACCAACCCCCTGGCCGAGCTGACCCACAAGCGGCGTATGTCCGCCCTTGGCCCCGGCGGCCTGTCCCGGGACCGCGCCTCCTTCGAGGTCCGGGACGTCCACTACTCCCACTACGGCCGCCTCTGTCCCATCGAGACGCCGGAAGGCCCCAACATCGGTCTGATCTCCTACATGGCCTCTTACGCACGGGTGAACCGCTTCGGCTTCCTGGAGGCGCCCTTCCGCAAGGTGGACAAGGCCACCGGCCGGGTCACCGACGAGGTGGAGTATATGACCGCCGACGTGGAGGACGAGTTCACCGTGGCCCAGGCCACCGAACCCACCGATGAGAACGGCTACCTCCTCAACGACCGCATCACCTGCCGCCGCCGCAACGAGATCATCAGCGTGGACCGCGCCGACGTGGACTACATCGACGTCTCCCCCAAGATGATGGTCTCCATCGCCACGGCCATGATCCCCTTCCTGGAGAACGACGACGCCAACCGCGCCCTGATGGGCGCCAACATGCAGCGCCAGGCGGTGCCCCTGCTCACCACCGAGGCGCCCATCGTGGCCACCGGCCAGGAGCACAAGAACTGCGTGGACTCCGAGGTGGCCGTGATCGCCAAGGCCCCCGGCACCGTCACCCAGGTCTCCGCCGACCGCATCACCATCCGCCAGGACGACGGCCAGGAGGTGGAGCGCCGCCTCACCAAGTTCGCCCGCTCCAACCATTCCACCTGCGTCAACCAGCGGCCCATCGTTGAAGTCGGCCAGCACGTGGACGCCATGGAGGTCATCGCCGACGGCCCCTCCACCAGCAACGGCGAGATCGCCCTGGGCAAGAACATCCTCATGGGCTTTATGACCTGGGAGGGCTACAACTACGAGGACGCCATCCTGCTCAACGAGCGGATGGTGAAGGAGGACGTGTTCACCTCCATCCACATCGAGGAGTACGAGACGGAGGCCCGGGACACCAAGCTCGGCCCCGAGGAGATCACACGGGACATCCCCAACGTGGGCGAGGACTCCCTGAAGGACCTGGACGAGCGGGGCATCGTCCGCATCGGCGCGGAGGTCACCGCCAACGACATCCTGGTGGGCAAGGTCACCCCCAAGGGGGAGACCGACCTCACCGCCGAGGAGCGCCTGCTGCGCGCCATCTTCGGCGAGAAGGCACGGGAGGTGCGGGATACCTCCCTGAAGCTGCCCCACGGCGAGAGCGGTATCGTGGTGGGTGTGAACGTCTTTACACGGGAGGCCGGGGACGAGCTGTCTCCCGGCGTGAACATGGTGGTGCGCATCTCCATCGCCCAGAAGCGGAAGATCTCCGTGGGCGACAAGATGGCCGGCCGCCACGGCAACAAGGGCGTGGTCTCCCGCATCCTGCCCCAGGAGGATATGCCCTTCCTCCCCGACGGCACCCCCCTGGACATCGTGCTGAACCCCCTGGGCGTGCCCTCCCGTATGAACATCGGTCAGGTGCTGGAGGTCCACCTGGGCTACGCCGCCCAGGCCCTGGGCTGGAAGGTGGCCACCCCCATCTTCAACGGCGCCAACGAGCAGGACATCCAGGAGACCCTGAAGCTGGCCGGCCTGGCGGAAGACGGCAAGAGCTGGCTCTACGACGGCCGCACCGGCGAGCGGTTTGACAACCGGGTCACCGTGGGCTACGTCTACTTCCTCAAACTCCACCATCTGGTGGACGACAAGATCCACGCCCGCTCCACCGGCCCCTACTCCCTGGTCACCCAGCAGCCTCTGGGCGGCAAGGCCCAGTTCGGCGGCCAGCGCTTCGGCGAGATGGAGATGTGGGCCCTGGAGGCCTACGGCGCGGCCTACACCCTCCGGGAGATGCTCACGGTGAAGTCGGACGACGTGGTGGGCCGTGTGAAGACCTACGAGTCCATCGTCAAGGGCCACAACGTCCCCACCCCCGGCGTGCCCGAGGCGTTCAAGGTCCTGGTGAAGGAGCTGCAAGCCCTGTGCCTGGACATCAACGTCCTGGACGAGAACGGCAACATTGTAGAGCTGAAGGACGAGGACGACGACACCTACCAGCCCGGCAACTTCCACTTTGACGACGACTTCGGCTACGAGGGCGGACGGGAGTCCGAGTTCGCCGCCGCGGGTTACTCCTTCAAGGAGAGCAGCGACGACGACGACCTGGACCCCTCCTCCGACGGCCCTGAGGACGAGGAAGAGGGAGAGTACTCCTTCGACGAGGCCATCCTGGACGATGGCCTGGACGACTAATGGAAAGGGAGGTAGAAGCAGATGAGCTACGCTGAGTTTGACGCCATTCAGATCGGGATCGCCTCCCCGGAACAGATCCGCGAGTGGTCCTACGGCGAGGTCAAAAAGCCGGAGACCATCAACTACCGCACCCTGAAGCCGGAGCGGGACGGCCTGTTCTGCGAACGCATCTTTGGGCCGACCAAGGACTGGGAGTGCCACTGCGGCAAGTATAAGAAGATCCGCTTCAAGGGCAAGATCTGCGACCGCTGCGGCGTGGAGGTCACCCGGGCGAAAGTCCGCCGGGAGCGCATGGGCCACATCGAACTGGCCGCCCCGGTGAGCCATATCTGGTACTTCAAGGGCATCCCCTCCCGCATGGGCCTGTTGCTGGACATCTCCCCCCGCATCCTGGAGAAGGTGCTGTACTTCGCCGCCTATATCGTCACCGACCCCGGCTTCACCCCCCTGGCCAAGAACCAGATCCTCACCGAGGCCGAGTACCGGGACTACCGGGAGAAGTACGAGGACGACTTCCAGGCCGGCATGGGCGCCGAGGCGGTGAAGAAGCTCCTCCAGGACGTGGACCTGGAGCAGCTCTCCGAGGAGCTGCGCAACGAGCTGAAGGACGCCTCCGGCCAGAAGAAAGCCCGCATCGTCAAGCGCCTGGAGGTGGTGGACGCCTTCCGGGTGAGCGGCAACAAGCCCGAGTGGATGATCATCGAGGCCCTGCCCGTCATCCCCCCGGAGATCCGCCCCATGGTTCAGCTGGACGGCGGCCGTTTCGCCACCAGCGACCTCAACGACCTCTATCGCCGGGTCATCAACCGCAACAACCGCCTCAAGCGCCTCATCCAGCTCAACGCGCCGGACATCATCATGCGCAACGAGAAGCGGATGCTCCAGGAGGCGGTGGACGCCCTCATCGACAACGGCCGCCGGGGCCGCGCCGTCACCGGCGCCAACAACCGCGCCCTCAAGTCGCTGAGCGATATGCTCAAGGGCAAGCAGGGCCGTTTCCGCCAGAACCTGCTGGGCAAGCGGGTGGACTACTCCGGCCGAAGCGTTATCGTCGTCGGCCCGGAGCTGAAGATCTACCAGTGCGGCCTGCCCAAGGAGATGGCCATCGAACTGTTCCGCCCCTTCGTGATGAAGAAGCTGGTGGAGGACGGCCACGCCAACAACATCAAGTCCGCCAAGAAGATGGTGGACAAGGGCAAGAGCGAGGTCTGGGACGCCCTGGACTTCGTCATCAAGGATCATCCCGTCATGCTCAACCGCGCCCCCACGCTGCACCGCCTGGGCATCCAGGCCTTTGAGCCGGTGCTGGTGGAGGGTCGCGCCATCAAGCTCCACCCCCTGGTGTGTACCCCCTTCAACGCCGACTTTGACGGCGACCAGATGGCCGTGCACGTCCCCCTGTCCGCGGAGGCCCAGGCCGAGGCGCGCATCCTCATGCTCTCGGCCAACAACCTCCTGCGGCCCCAGGACGGCGGCCCGGTGACCATCCCCACCCAGGACATGGTCCTTGGCTCTTACTACCTCACCTACGAGCGGGAGATGACCCCTGACCCCGACCGGTGCTACGACGCCGCCCGTGACGTGGAGAAGGCCCTGAAAGCGGGCGCCCTGGTGCCCGAGGATCAGGTGTGGGTGAAGGACGCCGACCACTACGACGGCTACCGCCGCACCGTGGCCGGTCTGTGCCAGGGCCTGAAGAAGGACGAGCTGCCCCGGGAGTACTACGCCTCCTTCGCCAGCGACGATGAGGCGCGTCTGGCCTACGACGAGGGCGCTCTGGACCTCCACGAGCCCATCCGCGTCCGCCGCCCCTGGACGGATGAGAACGGCGTGACCACCTACCGCCTGGTGCGCACCACCGTGGGCCGCCTCATCTTCAACGAGAAGATCCCCCAGGACCTGGGCTTTGTGGACCGCGCCGACCCGGAGACCTGCCACGACCCGGAGATCAACTTCGTGGTGGGCAAGAAGCAGCTGGGCAAGATCATCGACCGCTGCATCAACAAGCACGGCTTCACCGTCTCCGCCGACGTGCTGGACGCCATCAAGTCCATGGGCTACCACTACTCCACCGTGGGCGCCCTCACCGTCTCCATCTACGACATGACCGTCCCCGCCGCCAAGCAGGAGATGATCGCCCAGACCGAGCAGGAGGTCTTGAAGATCGAGCGGCAGTTCAAGCGGGGCTTCCTCACCGACGAGGAGCGCTACCGCCTGTCCGTCCAGGCGTGGGAGAAGACCACCAAGGACGTGGCCGACGCGCTGATGAAGGGTCTGGACCGCTACAACCCCATCTGGATGATGGCGGACTCCGGCGCCCGCGGCTCCATCGCCCAGATCCGTCAGCTGGCCGGTATGCGCGGCCTGATGGCGGACACCTCCGGCCGCACCATCGAGATCCCCATCAAGGCCAACTTCCGTGAGGGCCTCTCCGTGCTGGAGTACTTCATCTCCTCCCGAGGCGCCCGGAAGGGCCTGGCGGACACCGCCCTGCGTACCGCCGACTCCGGCTACCTCACCCGCCGCATGGTGGACGTGGCCCAGGAGGTCATCATCCGGGAGGACGACTGCGGCACCACCGACGGCATCGTCCTGTCCGAGATCTCCGAGAACGGCCAGGTCATCGAACCCTTTGCCGAGCGCCTGCGGGGCCGGTATCTCACCCATCCCGTGGTGGACCCGGAGACCGGCGAGGTGCTCTACGACACCGAGACCATGCTCATGCCCGAGGACGCGGCGGTGCTGGAGGCCCACGGCATCCATGAGGTAGAGGTCCGCAGCGTGCTGACCTGCCAGGCGCACAGCGGCGTGTGCTCCAAGTGCTACGGCATGAACCTCGCCATCGGCGAGCGGGTGGGCGCCGGCGAGGCGGTGGGCATCATCGCCGCCCAGTCCATCGGCGAGCCGGGCACCCAGCTCACCATGCGTACCTTCCACACCGGCGGCGTGGCCGGCGGCGACATCACCCAGGGTCTGCCCCGCGTGGAGGAGCTGTTCGAAGCCCGCCGGCCCAAGAAGATGGCCCAGCTGGCCGAGATCGGCGGCCGCGTGACCGTGGAGGAGGGCCGCCGCGCCAACATGGCCAACGTCACCATCACCGCCGACGACGGCGAGGTGGTCACCTACGCCCTGCCGGTGAACTCCGGCATCCGGGTGAAGGACGGCGACACCGTGGAGAAGGGCGCCATGCTCACCGACGGCGCCCTCTACCCCCAGGACGTCCTGCGCATCCGCGGCGTCCACGCCGTCTACGACTACCTCACCCAGGAGGTCCAGAAGCCCTACCGTCAGCAGGGCGTGGACATCAACGACAAGCACATCGAGGTCATCGTCCGCCAGATGATGCGCAAGGTCCGGGTGGACGAGGCCGGGGACTCCGACCTGCTCAGCGGCGCCACCATCGAACTCACCGAGTTCCTGGACGCGGTGGACGCCGTCCAGGCGCGCATCGACGCCGGGGAGACCAACGACGGCCTGCCCCTCCAGCTCCCCACCGCCACCCGCCTCCTCCTGGGCATCACCAAGGCCAGCCTGGCCACCGACTCCTTCCTCTCCGCCGCCTCCTTCCAGGAGACCACCAAGGTTCTCACCGAGGCGGCCATCAAGGGCAAGGTGGACCACCTCCTGGGCCTGAAGGAGAACGTCATCATCGGCAAGCTCATCCCCGCCGGCTCCGGCCTGGCCCAGTACCGCAAGTACGACGCCATTCCCGACGACGACTCCGGCGAGACCGGCTACGCCGCCGTGCTGGAGAGCGTGGAGGCCCAGTCCCAGGACGAGGGCGCCGGGGAAGCTCCCGCGGAGGAGTAAGCCGCCAAACCCCTGTAAGATCCAGGTATAAACGCCGCCCATCCGGGGTATCTTGGATGGGCGGCGTTTTATCTTCCCAAGAAAATAATATTTAATATTAGATTTTATGATTTTAGTATTGACATTACATAGGGTGCGGAGTTATAATACGTCCAGCAAGAAACGAAGGAGTGAGGTTCAATGGACGAGTGCTTACAATGGTCTGGATATCCCCCGGCGCAGCCCCGCGCTCGGCGCTTTGAGGAGAAGGGGAGAGACCCCTACGACGGCCTGCGCCCCTGGTCTGCCATCACCCACGGCGTCGGGGCGGCCCTGGCGGTGCTGGGGACGGTGCTGCTGCTGGTTCGGGCGGCGGCGCGGCACCTCGGCCCCTGGGCCGTGACCTCCTTTGCCATCTACGGCGCGTCCATGATCGTGCTCTACACCGCCTCCACCCTCTACCACTGTCTGAACACCAAGGTGGACGGGCGGCTGCGCCTGCGCAAGTGGGATCACTGCTCCATCTACCTCCTCATCGCCGGCACCTACACCCCCATCTGTCTGGGGCCTCTGCGCCAGGCGGGGGGCTGGGGCTGGAGCCTGTTCGGAGTGATTTGGGGCCTGGCCCTGGTCGGGCTGGTGATGACCCTCTTCTGGGTGAACGCCCCCCGCTGGGTCACCTCCGGCGTATACCTCTTCATGGGCTGGCTGGCCATTCTGGCCATCTACCCCCTGTACCGGGCCATGGGCGTTCTGGGCGTCGCCTGGCTCCTCGTGGGCGGCGTGCTCTACTCGGTGGGCGGCGTGCTCTACGCCCTCAAGTGGCCCGGCCGGAACAACCCCGTCTTCGGCTGCCACGAGATCTTCCACCTCTTCATCCTCGCCGGCAGCATCTGCCACTTCCTCATGATCTTCCAGTGCCTCACCCGGCCCTGAAAGAGCAAGACCCGCCGCGCAAAAGCACCCCCGCCCGATCTCCATCGGGCGGGGGTGCTTGAGACTGTCAAAGAAGCGGCAGGGCCGCTTCTTTGACATTTTTTACGGCCCGCTGCAGCGCACTCCCCGGCCGCCGCGAGGGCGGCCGGCTCGCACGTTTGCGGGCCGAGATGTATTTTTTCCGACGTACACGCCGCCGGAAAAAATTTCTTATGAGTCTTTCGCGCCCTGCGGCGCGAAACTCTGCGAGGCTTTTTTGACAAGCTGAAGCACCCCCGCCCGATCTCCATCGGGCGGGGGTGCTTCTATCTGTCCGGGAAACGGGAACGGCGCGAGACCCGCGTTACCGCTGGGCGTCCAGCTTCAGGTCGTCCTCGCCGATCCAGCCGAGCCTGCGCAGCGCCAGGCCGAACAGCCAGGTGAGGACGGCGGGGAGGACGAAGCAGACCAAAATCAGGCCCAGCCAGTCCATCGCCCCGGGGGCGATGGCCACAGCGCCGTTGGCCAGGGCCTTCTCGCTGGGCGCCAGCCAGCCGGTCCACACGCCGATCTGCCCGCACAGGCCGCAGGTGCCCATGCCCGCGTTGATGGGGTCGCCGTTCATCTGGAGGTGGAAGACGCAGGTGGCCAGCGGCCCGGTGATGGCGCTGGAGAGGATGGGCGGGATCCAGATCCGGGGGTTTTTCACGATGTTGCCCATCTGAAGCATACTGGTGCCCAAACCCTGGCTCACCAGGCCGCCCCAGCGGTTCTCCCGGAAGCTCATCACCGCGAAGCCCACCATCTGGGCGCAGCAGCCCGCCACCGCCGCGCCCCCGGCCAGGCCCACCAGCCCCAGGGTGTGGCAGATGGCGGCGGAGGAGATGGGCAGGGTGAGGGCGACGCCCACCAGCACGCTCACCGCCATCCCCATCCAGAAGGGCTGGAGCTGAGTGGTGCGGTTGATGAGGGTGCCGAAGGCGTCCGCCACCGAGCCGATGGGCGGGGCGATGAGGTAGGAGAGCGCCACGCCGGAGGCGATGGTCACCGCGGGGGTGACCAGCAGGTCGATCTTCGTCTCCTTAGATACCGCCTTGCCCAGCTCCGCGGCCAGAATGGCGATGAACAGCACCGCCAGAGGGCCGCCCGCGCCGCCCAGGGAGTTGGCCGCCTGCCCCACCGCCGCCAGGGAGAACAGCACCAGGGGTGGCGCCTGGAGGGCGTAGCCGATGGCCACGGCCATGGCCGGGGCGGACATGGCGGTGGCAAAGCCGCCCATATCCACCAGGAAGGCCACGCCCAGCTGCTGCCCCAGGGTCTTGATGATGGTGCCGATGAGCAGGGAGCAGAACAGCCCCTGGGCCATCGCCCCCAGAGCGTCCACCCCGTACCGCCGGGCGGAGATGACGATGTTCTTCCGCTTGAGAAACGCCTTGAACTTTTCCATACCGTATCTTCCTTTCCGCCCGGTCAGTCCAGAACTTCCTGAAAGCCCGGGCACAGGTTGGGCCGCTTGGGATCCAGCATTCCCAGGGCTCCGTGCTCCCGAAGGAGCCGGTGGAGCTCGTCCATGCCGTATTTCAGCTTGTACTCGATCTCCTCCTTATAGCAGGGGATCACCTCGTAGAGCATGACCCGCTGGCCGTCCTCCGCTGTGAGGCCGCCCAGCGGCCCGTCCCCCCAGCCGAGCACCACCCCGCCGAAGCCCACGCTGTCGTCCAGGGGGGCGTAGTCCTCCCCGTTGGGGACCGTGTGGCCGTAGGCCAGCCAGGTCTTGTACCGGTGGGGGAACCGGGCCAGAAAGAGGAGGGAGGCCAGGGGCCAGAAGGCGGAGGCGGGGAGGTCGGCGACCTCCCGGTCCAGGGGCCAGTCCCCGGGGAGGAAGAGGTACAGCTCCGCCCGGGACAGATCCACCTTGGCGGCCTTGACCACCTGGGGGGGCAGAGCCATAGGCAGGTCGCTCATGCCGGTGGTGAAGACCACGTAGAAGGGCTGGGACGGGGTGGGATCCAGGACGTGGAGGGTCACCTGGACGTAGTCGTCGAGAAAGTCCCGGCAGCTCCGGTGCCTCCGGTCGGGAAAGAGCCGGGTGAAGTGGGCCTCCACCGCCTGGGCGTAGACCCCCACCCGGTCGGGGAGGTGGAGCTTGCCCGCCCCCTCCGGCTCGCCGTAGCGGTAGACGGTGGAGCCGCCGGGGGAGACCTCCTGCCGCTTCCGTTTGAAAAAGTCCAACAGTCCCATGGGCCTTCCCCTCCAAAGCATCCGTTTTCCGCATTATGACAGGAGACGGGGAAAAAGTCAACCCCCGGCGGCGGGGGAGGGCATACTTTCCCCGCCCCCCGCATAGGTTCCAGGGAAAGGGGGACAAGGGAATGACCATGGAAAACGCCGCCGCGGCGGTGGGGAACAAGATCACGCTGGTGGACCGCGCCCGGCTGGAGATCACCGGGGTGCAGGAAGTGGAGAGCTTCGACGAGAATACCATAGTTATGTCAACCGCTCTGGGCGAGCTGACCGTCCGGGGGGAGGGCCTGCGGGTGGAGGCCCTGAGCCTGGACGGCGGCGCGCTGAAGGTGGAGGGGACGGTGGAGAGCCTGGCCTACGAGGACCGTCCCCAGGAGGGCGGCGGGCTGTGGAGCCGGCTGTTCCGATGACCTCTGCCCTGGGCCTGGGCAACGACCCCGCCGTCCAGGCCGCCGTCTTCGCCGGGGCGCTGGCCCTGGGGTGCGCCCTGGGGGCGCTCTACGACCTGCTGCGCTTCTTCCGCCTGGGGTGGGAGAGCCGCCTCTGGGCGGCGGTGCTGGACGGGCTGTTCTGGTGCGCGGTGTGCGCGGCCATCCTGCTCTACACCGTGGCCGCCGGGGGGATCGTGCAGGTCTACGTCCTGGCCGCCGTACTGGTAGGTGGGGCGGCCTATTTCGGGTTGCTCAGCCCCTGGGTGCGGCGGGTGGAGGGGGTGTTGGCCCGGATAATTGGGAAAATTTGGGGTTTTCTCACCCTTCCGGCCCGTCTTGCCTGGTCTGCCGGAAAAAATTTTTGGATTTTTTTCAAAAAAGTCTTTTCTTTTTCCCGGAAATGGTTTACAATAACAAACGTACCTGGTGAAAAGTCATTTGCCAAGGGTCGAAAAAGAACCGGGGAAGGGGGGCGAGGCTGGCATGAAGTTCAAACGGGCCGGGATGCTGACCAAGCTCCTGCTGGCCATCGTGCTGGTCGCCGCCGTGACCGCCTTCCTCAACCTTCGCACCCAGGCGCGGGATCTCACCGCGCAGAAGGTCGTCCTGGAGCAGCGGAACGCGCAGCAGAGGCAGGAGAACGAAGCCCTGGCCGCCGCCATCGCCGAAAAGGATGACCCGGAGCGCATTGAGCAGGTCGCCCGTGAGCGTCTGGGCTACGTGGTTCCCGGTGAGATCGTCTTTTACGACAGCGGCAACTGACAAGATCCGAGAAAACAGGAGAGAGGATCGTTTACAGCGTATGGAGTTTGGAGTCGGTTCGATCGTACAGGGCAAGGTGACGGGGATCACCAAATTTGGCGCGTTCGTCTCGCTGCCCGGGGGAAAATCAGGTCTGGTACATATCTCTGAGATCGCCTATACCTACGTCACCGAGGTGTCGGAGCACCTCCAGGTGGGCCAGGAGGTCAAGGTGAAGGTCATCGGCATCGATGAGTCCGGCCGGATCAACCTCTCTATCAAGAAGGCGCTTCCCCCTCCTCCCCGGCGGGAGGATCGGTCTGACGGCTCCCGTTCCGCGGCGCCTCGCGCCCCCCGGCGGGACTTTACCCCCCGACCTGCCGCGACCCCGGCGGACTCCTTTGAGGATCGCCTCAAGCAGTTCATGCAGCAGAGCGACTCCAAGCTCTCGGAGATCCGTGCCGCCGACCGGCGCAACACCCGCCGCGGCAACGGCCGGGGAAGATAACCCAGGAACCTATCGCAGGGAGAGGCCACGCCTCTCCCTGCTTTCGCAGAGGGGAGAGGTCTCCCCGCAGACAAAGGGCGCGGCTCCGGAGAGCCGCGCCGAGGGGGGCAGAGCCTGCCGCCATTGGCTTCTTCCACTAGGCCTCACATAGATGTGCGGATTCGCTCTTGCCTTTTCTCTAAAATCACAATATAATACATGTGATTAGGCCACGCCATATTGGAGGCTGAACGCATGGACGACACAAACAGGAAATGCATATCGCTATTCTCTGGAGCCATGGGGCTTGATATAGGGCTATCCCTTGCGGGCATCGACATAGTTATCGGGCAGGATGTAGATGGTGCCTGTGCTCTTACGATGGTTCGAAATGGGCACCCTTGCATAGCCGGAGATATTCGCAAGATTTCACCTGCGGAAATGCTTGAGGCCTCGCACATGAAGAGAGGAGAACCCTTCCTGATTTGCGGCGGGCCACCCTGTCAACCCTTTTCCACAGCGGGGAAACGCCTTGGATTGAATGACCCCCGCGGTTCTCTGTTTATGGATTTCGCCCGCATGATTGCAGGCATACAGCCTCGATTTTTTATCATGGAAAATGTGAAGGGCCTGCTCTCTGCTCGGCTTAAAGATGTGGATGGACGGGCCACTGAGGCGATGGTTCTCGACTTGGTACTGGAAGAGATCAAAAAACTAGGCTACTCTTTCAAGTATGGTGTCCTCGACGCGGTGAACTACGGGGTTCCACAATTTCGGGAGCGTTTTGTGTTGATTGCCTCGCGCGACAATGAGCCGATTTTCTTGCCATACCCATCTCATTTTCACACGCATCAGAACCCGGCTTATAGATGGCAGACCCTACGCACCGCTATCGCCGACCTAGAGCAAGACCCGGGAGAGTGTGCTGCGTTCAGTGAATCGCGCGAGAAATTCTTGCGCTTTGTACCACCTGGAGGTAACTGGCGCTCTCTGCCCTCTGGTATGATAAGAGAGGCCATGGGAGGAGCGTATGAGTCGGGCGGGGGCAAGGTCGGATTCTACCGCCGCCTGGACTATGACCAACCCTCCCCAACTGTGGTGACGAGTCCGGTTCAAAAGGCCACCATGATGTGCCACCCCACGCAGACCCGGCCGCTGAGCGTGAGGGAATATGCTCGCATCCAGCAATTCCCTGATGATTGGCAAATCTCCGGCACTCTCTCGGATAAATACCGGCAGATAGGAAACGCGGTGCCCGTGGGCCTTGCAAAAGCCATTGGGCAGGCTATCGTCGCCACGGCAGAGGGGTCTGCTGAGGTCAAAGTGAGGCGCACAAGAGGCACAGGTCTCCACAATAAAATGCAGGCTGCAATGGAAATCGGAGGAAACGACCATGCTTGACATTCCGCCTCTGAACACACACTACGACCCGGATCTGGTAAAAGCCGCCATAGAGCAGGGACTTCGACAATTTTACGAGAGTCTCACTGCAAGCCTGGATAATATTAACCTAGACAGGATCTTGATGAAGAAGAACCCCTATCTCTACCGGGCAAAGGGTCTGACCAACGCGCCGCAACTCCTTGAGGGTATCTTGTCCGCATGGGTTTCTTCGAGCGAGGAGACGATTTTTGGAAATACCATGTTTGAACCTATCGCGATCGCTATTAGCGGTGGGCAGAAGGCCGTAACTGAGGGCGTGGACATAACGGTGGACACCGGCGGCACCGTGTATAGTATTGCGGTGAAATCCGGGACAAGCGTGTTCAATGCTGATAGCAAGAAGCGGCAAGAGCAAAATTTTCAGGCTGCCCAGAAACGGGTCATACAGGCCCGTAAGGTATTTGTGCCCATCATCGGATATGGTTACGGCGTGAAGCGGATACGGCCTGGCGCCGAGAAATGGTATAAAGAACTCGCGGGGCAGGACTTTTGGCATTGGTTGAGCGGCGACCCTGATTTCTTCACAAAAATCATAGAGTACATGGGCACTGCCCCGGATGAGTACGCGGCGCGTTTTAGCTATGCGTATGACAGGGCGCTTAATCGTATGATTGGAGAGTTCACAGCGCGCTTCTGTGCGCCCGATGGCGCGATAGATTGGGAGGCGCTCATTCGGTTCAATAGCGGGTCGAGATAGTGTTATTTAGTAAGCATAGGGCACTTGTCATAAAATGTTTCTAAAGTAAGTAATATAGGGATAGGTGGGTATCGCAAATCGTCCCTCCTATCCCTTTTCTTATATGCTAATGTTGCAGGAAAGGAATACTGTTACACACCTACCACTTGGGGCTTGGCCTCTCCCTCTTTTTGTGTTAGAATAAAGAGGAAGGGCGCGGCTCCGGAGAGCCGCGCCGAGGGGGGCAGAGCCTGCCCCCATGGGAGAATGGAATGGGCCGGGCAGAACGCCCACGGCCATAGGATATCACAGCATCGAGAGAAAAGATGGTCGAAAGGAGGCGAACGGGATGGTCCTTTATGGCGGCGTCATCCACCCCGTAGACGCGCCCGTCATCCCCAACGGCTTTGTGCGCTGGGAGGGAGGCCGGATCGTCCAGATCGGGTCCATGGAGACTCTGGGCCGGGTGGAGCCGGACAGCCTGGACGCGGCGGGGGGCCACGTCACCCCCGGGTACATCGACGCCCACTGCCACCTGGGCGTCTTTGACGACGCCCTGGAGGAGGCGGGGGAGGACGGCAACGAGGACACCGACCCCATCACCCCCCACCTCCGCGCCCTGGACGCTGTCCACCCCCAGGACGCCTGCTTTGCCGACGCCCTGCGCGCCGGGGTGACGGCGGTGGTCACCGGCCCCGGCTCCACCAACCCCATCGGCGGCCAGATGGTCTGCGTCCAGACCTGGGGCGCGGTGGCCGACGAGATGGCCATCCTCGCCCCCGCGGCCATGAAGATGGCCACCGGGGAAAACCCCAAGTCCGCCTACCGCCGCCGCCGGGAGACCCCCGCCACCCGCATGGCCACCGCCGCCCTCATCCGCGGCGCGCTGCGCCGGGCGCAGCAGTACATGGACCGTCTGGCGAAAGGGGAGAAGCCCGACTTCGACCCCAAGCTGGAGGCCCTGCTGCCCGTCCTGCGGGGGGATGAACCCGTCCACATCCACGTCCACCGCGCCGACGACATCGCCACCGCCCTGCGCCTGGGGCGGGAGTTCGGCCTGAAGCTGGTGCTGGTCCACGGCACCGAGGGGCACCTGATGGCGGAGACCATCGCCGCCGCCGGCTGCCCGGTCATCGTGGGGCCAAACCTCACCGACCGCTCCAAGCCGGAGCTGAAAAACGCCAGCCTCACCACCCCCGCCGCGCTCCATCGCGCCGGGGTGGAGGTGGCCCTTTGCACCGACCACCCGGAGGTGCCCATCCAGTACCTCCCCCTGTGCGCCGCCCTGGCCGTCCGGGGCGGCATGGGCGAGGAGGAGGCGCTGGCCGCCATCACCCTTGCCCCCGCCCACATCCTGGGCCTGGACGACCGCATGGGTTCCCTGACCCCGGGGAAGCGGGCGGATATCGTGGTCACCCCGCGCCACCCCTTCGACCCCACCGTGACCCCCAACATCGTCATCGCCAACGGAAGGAGGGTGGTGTGATGCGCCAGATCCCCGTCTCCCAGCTCACCCAGCTGGTGGCCCGGCTGTGCGTGGAGGCCAACACCCATCTGCCCGAAGACCTGAAAGACTGCATCCGCCGGGCGAAGGCCGCGGAGACCGCCCCTCTGGCCCAGTCCATCCTGGGGGACCTGGAGGAGAACTTCACCTTCGCCGGGGAGCGGGGCCTTCCCATCTGCCAGGACACCGGTATGGCGGTGGTCTTCCTCACCCTGGGGCAGGAGGTCCACTTCACCGGCGGCGACGTGACCCAGGCGGTGAACGCCGGGGTGGCCAAGGGCTACCTGGAGGGTCATCTGCGCTGCTCGGTGGTGGCCGACCCCCTGCGCCGGGTCAACACCGACGACAACACCCCCGCCGTGCTCCATGTGAAGCTGGTTCCCGGCGACCAGGTGACCGTCACCGTCGCCCCCAAGGGCTTCGGCAGCGAGAACATGAGCCGGACCCGGATGTTCACCCCCGCCGCCACCCAGGGGGATATCGAGGACTTCGTGGTGGACTGCGTCCGCCTGGCCGGGTCCAACCCCTGCCCGCCGGTGGTGGTGGGCGTGGGGCTGGGGGGCGACTTTGAGAGCTGCGCCCTGGCCGCCAAGGAGGCGCTGTGCCGCCCGGTGAGCGTCCACAGTGGCGATCCCTACTACGCCGACATGGAGGCGCGTATCCTGGAGCGGCTCAACGCCCTGGACGTTGGCCCTCAGGGCTTCGGCGGGCGCACCACCGCCCTGGCCGTGGCCATCGAACCCCGGCCCACCCACATTGCCGGCCTCCCCTGTGCGGTGAACATGGGCTGCCACGTCACCCGGCACGCCCAGGGGGCGCTGTAAAAACCGCACAAAGGAAGTTGCAAAAAAGACGTGACTTTTGTGGCAAACTGTGGTATGCTAACCATAGGGAAGGAATTCCCAGGCTAACAAAAGGAGTTGACAGGCCATGAAGTTCACCCACACCGACAAGAAGGTCAACCTCCCGAACAGCGTCCACGCCTACGCCGAGAAGAAAGTCGGCAAGCTGGAGCGGTATTTTAAGCAGGATGTGGAGGCCAACCTGGTCTTCAGCGTCCACAAGGGCCAGAACCAGGTGGAGCTGACCATCCGCTCCGGCGGCACCATCATCCGGGTGTCCGAGTCCACCTCTGATATGTTCGCCACCATCGACGCCGCCGTGGCCTCGGTGGAGCGTCAGATCCGCAAGAACAAGGCGCGTCTTGCCAAGCGGCTGCGCCAGGAGGCGTTCCAGCCCGCGGAGGAACCCACCTCCTTTGCCCCCGAAGAGGCGGAGGAGGAGATCAAGATCGTCCGCACCAAGCAGTTCCCCCTCAAGCCCATGACCGCCGAGGAGGCTGTCCTCCAGATGAACCTGCTGGATCACACCTTCTTCGCCTTCCGGGATGTGGACGCCGACGGCGCCTTCGCCGTGGTCTACAAGCGCGCCGCCGGCGGCTACGGCCTGATCCAGGATCAGGGCGACTGAGCCGGGGCGTTCAAAAGCACGCGGGAAAGAGAGAGAAAAACCGGCCGCCTCCGGGCGGCCGGTTGCAACTGTTCCGGGGGCGCTGGCCCAAATGGCGCGGCCGCCCTTTGAGGAGGAGAAACATGGCAAACTTTGACGCGGTGATCGTAGGCGCCGGCTTTGCCGGAGCCACGGTGGCCCGGCAGCTGGCCGAGGCCGGCAAGACCGTCCTGCTGGTGGAGGGGCGCGACCACATCGGCGGCAACGCCTATGACCACACGGACGCGGCGGGGGTGCTGGTGCACCAGTACGGCCCCCACATCTTCCACACCCAGCACAAGCGGGTCTACGACTACCTGAGCCGGTTCACCGCCTGGCGGGATTACCAGCATCGGGTGGTGGCCAACGTCCACGGCCAGCTCATGCCCGTGCCCTTCAACCTGACCAGCCTGGACATCGCCTACGAGGGCCGCGCGCCGGAGCTGGCCCGGAAGCTGCTGGAGGCCTACGGCCCGGAGCGGAAGGTCACCATCCTGGAGCTGCGGCAGAGTTCCGACCCGGAGCTGGCCCAGCTGGCGGACTACGTCTACGAGAACATCTTCAAGACCTACACCATGAAGCAGTGGGGCCAGCGGCCGGAGGACATCGACCCCGCCACCACCGCCCGGGTGCCCGTCTTCCTCTCCCGGGACGACCGCTATTTCCAGGACCCCTACCAGGGTATGCCCCTGGACGGCTACACCGCCCTCTTTGAAAAGCTCCTGGATCACCCCAACATCACCCTGCGGCTGAACACCGACGCCCAGGAGGCCCTGACCTTCACCCAGGTGGGCACCATCCTCCTGGACGGCCAGGCGTTCAAAGGCCCGGTGGTCTATACCGGCGCGGTGGACGACCTCTTCCAGCGCCGCTTTGGCCGCCTGCCCTACCGCACCCTGGACTTTGAGTTCGAGACGCTGCCCATGGAGTGGTATCAGACCCACGGCACGGTGAACTACACCGTGGATCAGCCCTACACCCGCATCACCGAGTTCAAGCACCTCACCGGCCAGGAGCTGCCCAAAAAGACCACCATCGTGAAGGAGTACTCCAAGGCGTACACCGGCCAGGCCGGCGAGATCCCCTACTACGCCATCATCGCCCCGGAGAACCTGGCGCTCTACCGCCGCTACGCCGACCTGGCGGGGGAGTACCCCAACCTCTACCTCCTGGGCCGCCTGGCGGAGTACCAGTACTACAACATGGACGCCATCGTCCTGCGGGCGCTGGAGCTGGCCGACCAAATCAACTCAGAGAAGAAAGGGTGACCCTCCCATGGGCCAGAAACTCATCACCTTCGCCGTCCCCTGCTACAACTCCGCGGCCTACATGGACCACTGCGTCCAGACCCTCCTCACCGGCGGGGAGGACATTGAGATCATCCTGGTGGACGACGGCTCCACCAAGGACGACACCCCCGCCATCTGCGACCGCTACGCCGCCCAGTACCCGGATATCGTCCGGGTCATCCACCAGGAAAACGGCGGCCACGGGGAGGGGGTCAACCAGGGCCTGCGCAACGCCACCGGGGTCTACTACAAGGTCGTGGACTCGGACGACTGGCTGGACGAGGACGCCCTGGCCAAGGTGCTGGACAAGTTGCGCCAGTTCGTGGCCAATGACCACCCTCTGGACCTGATGATTGCCAACTACGTATACGAGCACGTGGAGGACGGCACCCAGAAGCCCATGCGCTACGAAAACGTCTTCCCCGTCGGCCGTGTGTTCACCTGGAAGGACATCGGCCGGTTCGGCCCCAGCCAGTATCTGCTCATGCACTCGGTCATCTACCGCACCCAGATGCTCCGGGAGTGCGACCTGGAGCTGCCCAAGCACACCTTCTACGTGGACAACATCTTCGTCTACCAGCCCCTGCCCTTCGTCAAGACCCTCTACTACATGGACGTGGATCTGTACCGGTACTTCATCGGCCGGGCGGATCAGTCGGTGCGGGAGGACGTGATGATCTCCCGGGTGGATCAGCAGGTGCGGGTGACCAAGCTGATGATCGACGCCCACGACCTCACCGCCCTGCGGGAGCGCCGCCCCAAGCTGGCGCGGTATATGCGCAACTACCTGTCTATGATGATGACCATCTCCTCCATCTTCCTCATGCTGGACGGCTCGCCGGAGAAGCTGGCGGAGAAGGACGAGTTGTGGGCGTACTTAAAAGACCGTGACCCCAAGCTCCACAAGCGCCTTCGCTACACCGCCCTCTCCATGGTGGGCAACTGGCCCAAGCGCCTGGCCCTGGGCGGCTACCGCCTGGCCCGGAAAATCTACAAGTTCAACTGACCCGACGCCGACAAAGGGCATGGATGATCCCATCCATGCCCTTTCCTTTTGTTTATGGGTCTGGGAAGCGGGGATAAAAACAGACGCAATTTTCCCGTCTGCCGGGGAACCATAGAGAATACGCCCCTCGCCCCGGCGGTGGGATAAAAAATGCGCGGCCCCAAGGAGGTGGGACCGCACACCGTAAAAACGCATTGCCCATTTGCTACCACACAAACCTCGATCGAGCATAATGCCGCCAAGTATAGGGATACGTTTTTACCAAAGGTAAAAGCGCGGCATTATGCCCTCCGCGGGGAGGACAGCTTGCTCTGTTTGCTATTCGGTTTGTGTGGCACCTACAATATACCATGGAACGGGCGGGTTGACAAGAGGAAATCCCATTTTGGGGGGATCTTCAACAGGAAGGGATCCCCATGGGGAAAGTCCGAAGGGCGGGTAAGGCCGCCACAAAAACTACCGCGTATGCCCGTCTTCGCCTGCAACATGGAAGGGAACACCCCGACCGGGGCGGCGCGGGGGGAGAGGCCCCGGTCTGACAAAAAAAGGGCATGGATGGGATCATCCATGCCCTTTGTGACGTGCTGGTTTACGCCTGGGTGAAGGCGTCCTTGCCCAGACCGCAGACGGGGCAGACCCAGTCCGCGGGGATATCCTCCCAGGGGGTGCCGGGGGCGATGCCGCCGTCGGGGTCGCCCACGGCGGGGTCGTACTCATAGCCGCAGGGGCAGACATATTTTGCCATAACCGTGTCGCTCCTCTCTGGAAAAATCAGCCGAAGTACCGCTCCAGCAGGCCCTTCAGGGCCTTGCCGTGGCGGGCTTCGTCCCGAGCCATCTCGTGGACGGTGTCGTGGATGGCGTCCAGGTTCAGCTCCTTGGCGCGCTTGGCCAGGTCGGTCTTGCCCTGGGTGGCGCCGTGCTCGGCCTCCACCCGCATCTCCAGGTTCTTCTTGGTGGAGTCGGTGACCACCTCGCCCAGCAGTTCGGCGAACTTCGCGGCGTGCTCGGCCTCCTCCAGAGCGGCCTTCTCCCAGTAGAGGCCGATCTCCGGATAGCCCTCCCGATGGGCCACGCGGGCCATCGCCAGGTACATACCCACCTCGGTGCACTCGCCCTGGAAGTTCATGCGCAGACCCTCCAGGATATCCTCGGGAGCGCCCTGGGCCACGCCGACCACGTGCTCGGCGGCCCAGGTCATCTCGCCCTCCTGCTTGACGAACTTGGAGGCGGGAGCCTTGCAGACGGGGCAGGCCTCGGGGGCGGCATCCCCTTCGTAGACATAGCCGCAGACGGTGCAGACAAATTTAGCCATAGCGTTTTCCTCCTGAATGTAGAGTAGTTTTGGACCTTGCTTATCAATAATCATTCCTGATTACAGAATTAATGATACGGTATTTTCCCGCCCCTGTCAAGAGGCGAGCGGGAAAATTTTTCCCCGGACGGGGCGGGGGAGGGGAGAGGCGGCTTCATTGACTTTTGGATAGGGCTGGGGTAAAATGAAATATACGAAATTCACGGGAGAGGAGTCGTTGCCATGTTTGCCTCGGAGGACCGCTATCTCTATATGGCGCCCGCTGTCATTGAGACCATCTGCCAGCTGCGCTTTCCCACCATCCTGTCCATCGGCGCCCAGGAGCCGGCGGCCTTTCAGGAGCGCATCCGCAGGGACTATCCCCTCTACCAGCTCCAGCGGGATCAGCCCGCCCCCAAGGTGACCGGCGCCAACACCCCCAACCCCACCCTGGAGGCCCAGAAGCCCATCAACAACTACACATTTTTGGATCAGGACAAGCGCTGGAAGGTGAACCTCACCTCCGGCTTCGTGGCCCTGTCCACCAAGGGCTACACCCGCTGGGAGGACTTCGCCGGGCGGCTGGACAAGCTCCTGGCGGAGTTCATCGGCATTTACAGCCCCGCCTTCTTTGAGCGCATCGGCCTGCGGTATATCAACGCCGTCTCCCGCCAGCGCCTCCACCTGGAGGGGAGCGACTGGTCCGAGCTGATCCAGCCCGCCTGGCTGGGGGTGATGGCCGAGCCGGACGTGACCACCAGCTCGCTGACCAAGTGCTCGCTGGAGGTGGAGATGAACCTGGAGGAGAACTGCCACGCCAAGATCCACGCCGGCCTGGGCCTGCTGGGGGGCGGCAAGCAGGACCCGGAGGTGAAATTCATCCTGGACGACGACCTCTCCGCCTCCGGCAGCATCCAAATCACCCAGGTGCCCGGCTGCCTCCAGACCCTCCACACCTACGCCGACCGCATCTTCCGCGGCGCCATCACCTCCGAACTCCACACCGCCATGGGTCCGGAACCCATCGACTGAGCGCCCCGCCCCCGTCTCCGCCGCGGCGCGGAGACGGGAAACGGCGGAAAAAAGTGCTTGACAACGCCCCTTGGGGCTGGTATAATGCTCCAGTACAATAAAGCAGGCAGGGTACCCCCTCCTCACCCCAGGCGCAGCGCTCACGGGTCAACATGGTCACGCCGCCGCGGTTTCGCGGCGCGTCTGTGCGGTTGCGGGTATCCTTGCGGGTATCCGCTTTTTCATGTCTGGAGGTGCTTTCCTATCGCTAACACAGTCCATCAGATCAACGAGGAGATCCGGGACAAGGAAGTCCGTCTCGTCGGCGAGACCGGCGAGCAGCTGGGCATCATGTCCGCCGCGGAGGCCTTGCAGAAGGCGGAGGAGGCGGAGCTGGACCTGGTGAAGATCTCCCCCAACGCCGTACCCCCCGTGTGCAAGCTCATGGACTACGGCAAGTACCGCTTCGAGCAGTCCAAGCGGGACAAGGAAGCCCGGAAGAACCA
>CANRLZ010000009.1 GCA_947631595.1 uncultured Oscillospiraceae bacterium | reverse complement strand
TCAGCCCCTGCTGCAGAACTACGACGATCTGCTCAACCTGAACGTGGAGTACATCGGCGGCGACGGCCAGACCGAGGCGAACATCACCAACCGTCTGGGCAACCCCAGCCAGTATGACGCCTTCGCCATCAACATGGTCAAGACCGACAACGCGGCCTCCTACACCAGCCTGCTGAACCAGTGATCAGCGAGCAAGTCTGAGACCCAGCAAACCAAAGTCCGATCAAGCGCGACCCATTCAGGGAGAGAACCTTTCCGGCCGGGGGAGACCCCGGTCGGGAAGGGCCTCTCCCTGATACAGTAAAAAGGGCCTTTCCAAGGTCACCCAAGTCAAACCAAGCGGGGAGTGAGGAGTATGGCGCAAGAAAAAGACGATATTGTCCTGTCCATCCGAGGGATGAGCAAATCATTTGGCCGCAACCGCGTGCTGGACCACATCAACCTGGACGTGAAGCGCGGGACGGTCATGGGCCTGATGGGCGAAAACGGAGCCGGCAAGTCCACTATGATGAAGTGCCTGTTCGGCACCTATCAGAAGGACGAGGGGAAGATCTTCCTCAACGGCAAGGAGATCAGCTTTTCCGGCCCCAAGGACGCCCTGGAAAACGGCATCGCCATGGTCCACCAGGAGCTGAACCAGTGCCTGGAGCGGAGCGTGACCGACAACCTCTTCCTGGGGCGTTACCCCACCGGCACGCTGGGCGTGGTGGACGAGGGGAGCATGAAGAAAAAGGCGGCGGAGCTTTTCCGCCGGCTGGGCATGACGGTGGATCTGAACCAGCCCATGCGGAAGATGTCCGTCTCCCAGCGGCAGATGTGCGAGATCGCCAAGGCCATGAGCTACAACGCCCAGGTGATCGTTCTGGACGAGCCGACTTCCTCCCTCACCGTGCAAGAGGTGGACAAACTCTTTCAGATGATGCGGATGCTGCGCGACCAGGGCATCTCCCTCATCTACATCTCCCACAAGATGGACGAGGTCTTTGAGATCTGCGACGAGATCTCCGTCCTGCGGGACGGCAACCTGGTGATGACCAAGGCCACCGGGGACACCGACATGAACGAGCTCATCGCCGCCATGGTGGGCCGGTCCCTGGAGAGCCGCTTCCCGCCGGTGGACAACACCCCCGGCGAACCCATCCTCTCGGTGCAGCACCTGTCCACCAAGTACGCCCCCTACCTCCAGGACATCTCCTTCGAGGTCCGGGAGGGCGAGATCTTCGGCCTCTACGGCCTGGTGGGCGCCGGGCGAACGGAGCTGCTGGAGACCATCTTCGGCGTGCGCACCCGCGCCGCCGGACGGGTCTACTTCAAAGACCGCCTGATGAACTTCTCCAGCGCCCGGGAGGCCATCGAGCACGGCTTCGCCATGATCACCGAGGAGCGCAAGGCCAACGGCCTGTTCCTCAAGTGCGACCTGACCTTCAACACCACCATCGCCAACCTGGAGCAGTACAAGTCCGGCATCGCCCTGTCCGACGCGAAGATGGTGAAGGCCACCAGCAAGGAGATCAAGGTCATGCGCACCAAATGCATGGGTCCGGACGACATGATCACAAGCCTCTCCGGCGGCAACCAGCAGAAGGTCATCTTCGGCAAGTGGCTGGAGCGCAGCCCCCAGATCTTCATGATGGACGAACCCACCCGCGGCATCGACGTGGGCGCCAAGTACGAGATCTACGAACTCATCATCAACATGGCCAAGCAGGGCAAGACCATCATTGTGGTCTCCTCTGAAATGCCGGAGATCCTGGGTATCACCAACCGCATCGGCGTCATGTCCAACGGTTACCTGTCCGGGATCGTAAATACTGCCGAGACGGATCAGGAGGAACTCCTGCGTCTCAGCGCGAAATATCTGTAAGGGGGAGAAGCACAATGGCGGATAAAAACAAGATCCTCTCCGCGGAGCAGGAAGCCGCGCTGCGCAAGCCCATCGACGACGCTGTGGGCGCCGTCCAGGCCAAGATCGACGCCCTGCGCAAGGACGGCACCGACCGGGTCATCGAGATCCAGGACGCCCTGGACAACCTCAAGCGCGACCGCATCTACACCGCCCAGGAGAAGGAAACTCGCCGCGCCCAGCTGAAAAAGGAGCTGGAACAGGCCAAGGCGGTGGAGGCCAAGAACAAGGGCGAGATCGCCCAGCTCATCGCCCAGGGCGAGAGCGCCATCAAGGCCAATTACAGCGCCTACTACCAGGCGGTAAAGGCCAGCAGCGCCGAGGAGATCGCCCTGGCCAAGGAGAAGTACCAGGCCGCCCTGGCCAAGCTGGCCCAGGAACACCAGGAGACGGTGTCCAAGCTCAGCGACCACCAGGAGATCAAGGACGAGAACTACGTCTACAAAAATCGCCGGTTCGACGCGAAGATGCAGCTGGCCAAGGACATCCAGGACGCCAAGGATCGCCGCCACGCCGCGGTGACCCACAAGTTCCACCTCATCGACCTGCTGCGTATGTCCAAGTTCACCCCGGCGGAGTCCATGTCCCAGCGGTGGGAGAACTACAAATACAGCTTCAACCTCCGCAACTTCCTGCTGCGCAACGGTCTGTACATCGCCATCGCCGTGATCTTCATCGCCCTGTGCATCCTCACCCCCATCGTGAAAAACGGGATGCAGCTGCTCACGGTGCAGAACGTGCTGAACATCCTCCAGCAGGCCTCCCCCCGGATGTTCCTGGCCCTCGGCGTGGCAGGGCTGATCATGCTGGCCGGCACCGACCTGTCCATCGGCCGTATGGTGGGCATGGGCATGACCGCCGCCACCATCGTCATGCACAAGGGCATCAACACCGGCGGCGTGTTCGGGCACATCTTTGACTTCTCCGGCCTGCCCGTGGTGGCCCGGATGATCCTGGCCCTGGTGGTCTGTATCGTGCTGTGCACCATCTTCACCACCATCGCCGGCTTCTTCACCGCCAAGTTCAAGATGCACCCGTTCATCTCCACCATGGCCAATATGCTGGTCATCTTCGGCCTGGTCACCTACGCCACCAAGGGCGTGAGCTTCGGCGCCATCGAGTCCAACATCCAGAACATGGTCATCCCCAAGCTGGGCGGCACCTTCCCCAGCATCATCCTCTGGGCCGTGGCGGCGGTGATCATCGTCTGGTTCATCTGGAACAAGACCACCTTCGGCAAGAACCTCTACGCCGTGGGCGGCAACCCGGAGGCCGCGTCCGTGTCCGGCATCTCCGTGTTCGCCGTGACGGTGGGCGCCTTCATCCTGGCCGGCATCCTCTACGGCTTCGGCTCCTGGCTGGAGTGCATCCGCATGTCCGGCTCCGGCTCCGCCTCCTACGGCCAGGGCTGGGAGATGGACGCCATCGCGGCCTGCGTGGTGGGCGGCGTGTCCTTCACCGGCGGCATCGGCAAGATCTCCGGCGTGGTCACCGGCGTGTTCATCTTCACCGCCCTGACCTACTCCCTGACCATTCTGGGCATCGACGCCAACCTCCAGTTCGTCTTCTCCGGCATCATCATCCTCGTGGCCGTCATGCTGGACTGCCTGAAGTACGTCCAGAAGAAGTAAGCCACCTTCCAAACGCGCGAACAAGGGCCGACCATCCCAACGGATGGTCGGCCCTTCAGCTTGTCAAAAAAGCCTCGCAGAGTTTCGCGCCGCAGGGCGCGAAAGACTCATAAGAAATTTTTTCCGGCGGCGTGTACGTCGGAAAAAATACATCTCGGCCCGCAAACGTGCGAGCCGGCCGCCCTCGCGGCGGCCGGGGAGTGCGCTGCAGCGGGCCGTAAAAATGTCAAAGAAGCGGCCCTGCCGCTTCTTTGACAGTCTCAAGGGCCGACCATCCCAACGGATGGTCGGCCCTTTGTCTGTGCGGCGGCCCAGCCTCTCCCCGTCAGTCCATGGGGTCGTGGTCGGCGTAGAGGGTCACGTCCCGGTTGTCCCGGTCCTGCTGGGCCTGGCGCAGCAGGTGGGCCAGGAGCGCGCGCACCGGCCCGGCCTGGCCGGCGGCGCAGGAGAGGGTGAGCTGGTAGCGGTAGCGGTCGTTGAGCTTGTAGATCCCCGCCTGGGCCGGCCCCAGCAGGGCGGCGGCGCAGGGGCGGTAGTCCGGCTCGCGGAGGGCGGCATTCAGGCTGTCGGCCAGGCGGCGGCAGGCCCGAAGGGCGGCCTCCTCCCGGCGGCTGGAGGCGGTGACGAGAAAGATCTCCCGGAACGGGGGCAGGTCGGCGGCCCGGCGCAGGGCGATCTCGGCGGCGTAGAAGCTGTCGTAGTCCTGCCGGGCGGCGGCGGCGATGACGTCGTTGTCCGGGGTGTAGGTCTGGATCACCGCCCGGCCGGCCTTGTTGCCCCGGCCGGCCCGGCCCACCACCTGGGTGATGAGGGAGAAGGTGCGCTCCCCGGCGCGAAAGTCGGGGATGTAGAGGCCGCTGTCCGCGGCGATCACCCCCACCAGGGTGACGTTCTCAAAGTCCAGCCCCTTGGCCACCATCTGGGTACCCAAGAGGACGGGGGCCTTCCCCTTGGCGAAACGGTCCAGGATGGACTGGTGGCTCCGGCTGGGGGTAACGACGTCCGCGTCCATGCGCAAGATCTCCTGGCCGGGGAACATCCGCTCCAGCGTCTCCTGGAGCCGCTGGGTCCCGGAACCCACAAAGGCCAGCTCCCCGCCGCAGGTGGGGCACCGCCGGGGCAGGGGTTGGGAGTGGCCGCAGTGGTGGCACATGAGCCGGCCGTTGGCGGAGTGGTAGGTGAGGTAGACCGAACACCGGGGGCACTGGGGCGCCTCCCCGCACCGCTGGCACACCACCCGCTGCCGGGCGCCCCGGCGGTTGAGGAGCAAAATGCTCTGCTCCCCCCGGCGGATGTTCTCCCGCAACTCCTCCTCCAGCTCCAGGCCGATGTCGGTGTCGTTGCCCCGGCACAGCTCCTTTTTCATGTCGCTGACGATGACCTTGGGCAGGGCCTTCTGGTTGTAGCGCCCAGGGAGGGTGAGCAGGCGGTAGCGCCCCTCCTGGGCCAGGTGCATACTCTCCACCGACGGGGTGGCCGAACCCAGCACCAGCAGCGCCCCCGCCGCCGCGCAGCGGTACTGCGCCACCTCCCGTGCATGGTAACGGGGCACGTTTTCCGACTTATACGACCCCTCCTGCTCCTCGTCCAGCACCACCAGCCCCAGGTTCTCCACTGGGGCGAACACGGCGCTGCGCGCCCCCAGGGCCACCCGAGCCTTGCCGGAGCGGCACCGCTTCCACTCGTCGTAGCGCTGCCCCTCGGTGAGGGAGCTGTGGAGCAGCGCCACGTCCGCGCCGAAGTAGCCGGTGAAGATGCGCATGAGCTGGGGGGTCAGGGCGATCTCCGGCACCAGCACCAGGGCGTTTTTCCCCCGCTCCAGCACCGACTGGATGAGGCGGATGTACACCTGGGTCTTGCCCGAGCCGGTGACGCCGTACAGCAGCGCCACGCCGGGCTTTTCCCTGCGGGTCATCTCCTCCAGCGCCTCAAAGGCGCGGGTCTGGTCGCCGTTGAGGGTAAATGGCTCTCCGGGCACGGTGGGGACGCTCTGGGGACGGCGAAGGACCTCCTTGCGCTCCAGGGTGACAACGCCCCGCTTGGCCAGGGCGCGGACGGTGGCCGGCGCCGCCCCGGAGAGGTAGCACACATCCTTCATCCCCCCCTGCCCCACCGCGCAGAGAAGTTCCACAACGTTGTACTGAAGCGGCGCGCTCCGCCGCCGCAGGGCGGCCTTGGCCAGGGCTTCCTCCGGGGGGATGGCCAGGGAGACAAGCTCCTCCGTCTTATCCCCCACGCCCCGGCGGGCGCTGTGGACGATCTCCACCGCGCCGTTTGCCCGCAGCACATCCACCGCCTTGCGGGGGTCGGCGGCGCCGAAGGCGAGGCGCACCTCCCCCATCTCCATCCCCCTGTCCCGGTGGAGCAGGCACTCCACCAGCCGCCTGGCGTCCGGATCCTCCCCGGCGGCCTGATAGGCCGCCTCCCGATCCACGCCGTCCTTCAGGCGGCACAGATCCTGGATGGAGAACCACAGCCCGGTGGGGAGCATGGCTTTGGCGCACTGGTAGACGGTACAAAAATAGCGCCGGGACATCCACAGGCAGAGCTTCAGCTCCGCCGGGGAAAGTACCGGCGTGTCGTCCAGAGGGGTGAGGATGGATTTCAGGCGCCGCCCCGCCTCCTCCACAGAGGCCAGGGCCAGCACCAGCCCCTCCACCGCCCGGTTCCCCCGGCCGAAGGGCGCCAGCACCCGCATTCCGGGCGTCAGCCGCCCGGCCAGCTCCGGGGGGATCAGGTAGTCATAGGGCTTGTCGATGGCGAAGTTGGCCGCGGACAGGGCCAGCTTCGCGCACAGCCGCTCCGCCATTCAGGTGTCCGCTCAGCCGGGCAGCTCCACCTGGCCGTTGGCGACCTTGTGGATGGCCAGGGTCACGGGCTTCTCCTCCAGGGGATAGCCCTCGTCCTCGGCCTCCTGGGCGATGAGGCGCGCCTGCTGGGCCACCACGTTCACCAGCTGATACCGGCTGGGCACCTGGGCCAGGAGATCGGACATCGCGGGATAGAGCATCATAGCGTGCTCACTCCTTCCATTTGATTTTGCAGCACCGGCAGGCGCTGCTTCACCCGGCAGCCCTCCGCCTCCAGGATGGCCAGAACCTCCCCGGTGGCGTTGGGGACGCTGTCGTTGATGACAAGGTAGTCGTAGAGGGGGATTTCCTTGAACTCCCGCAGGGCCTGTTCCAGGCGGCCCTGGATGACGGTCTCGTCGTCGGTGGCCCGGCCGTGGAGCCGGCGGGATAGCTCTTCAAAGGTGGGGGGGATGACGAAGATAAGCACCGCGTCCGGGCACTTGCGCTTCACCGTGGCCGCGCCCTGGACCTCGATCTCCAGCAGCACGTCCACCCCCTGCTCCAACTGCTCCCGGATGACCTTCAGGGAGGTGCCGTAGTAGTTGCCCACGTACTGGGCGTACTCCAGCAGCTCCCCCCGCTGGATCATCCCCTCGAACTCCTCCCGGGAGACGAAGTTGTAGCTGACGCCGTCCTGCTCCCCCACTCTGGGGCCGCGGGTGGTGTAGGACACGGAGAAGTGGATGTCCGGCCGCTCGTTCAAAAGCTCCGCGATGACGGTGGACTTGCCCACCCCGGACGGGCCGGACAGCACGATGAGCGTACCCCGATCCTTTTTCTTCCCGGTCATAGTGTTTCCTCCTCTGTGGGGGCGGTCTCCCGCCCGGTGAGCCGGTCGTTCACCGCGGCGGTCTGGATGGCGGAGAGGACGATGTGCCCCGAGTCCATGATGAGTACCGCCCGGGTCTTGCGGCCCAGGGTGGCGTCGATCACCTTGCCCGCGGCCTTGCCGTCCTGCACCATGCGCTTCACCGGGGCGGAGTCGGGGCTGACCACCGCCACCACCCGTGAGGCGGCTACCATGTTGCCGTAGCCGATGTTCACCAGCCGCATCCCGCCGCCCCCTTACTCGATATTTTGTACCTGCTCCCGGATCTTTTCGATCTCCGCCTTCAGATCCACCACCAGTTTGGTGACGTTCAGGTCGGAACACTTGGAGCCGATGGTGTTGGCCTCCCGGTTGAACTCCTGGACCAAAAAGTCCAGCTTCCGGCCGGTGGCGCCGCCGCGGGTGAGCATCTCCCGCAGCTGGGCCAGGTGGGAGCGCAGGCGCACCGTCTCCTCGTCCACCGCCACCTTGTCGGCGAAGATGGCGGCCTCCGTCAGGATCCGGCTCTCGTCGATCTGGCGGTTCTCCAGCACCTCCCGCAGCTTGGCCTCCAGCCGCTGGCGGTAGGCGTTCACCGTCTCCGGGGAGCGCCGCTCGATCTCCCCCACCAGGCGCTCGATGGTCTGGGCGCGGCTGAGGATGTCGGCGCGCAGCTTCTCCCCCTCGGTGGCGCGCATGGCGTTGAAGTCCTTGAGGGCCAGGGCCAGGACTTCCAGAAGGTCGGCCTGAAGGGTCTCCAGGTCCTCCTCCGGCTTCTCCACGGTGAGCACGTCGGGGAAACGGGCCACCAGCTTCAGCCGCTCGGTCTGGGCGCGGGAGAGATCCTGCTCCCCGCCGTTCAAGTCCAGGGCGTCGGCCAGGCCGTTCACGGCGGCCAGGCAGCTCTTGGCCAGCTCCAGGTCGGTCTTCACCTGGAGGCCCCGGCCCTGCTCCTCCTGGATGGACAAAAACACGTCCACCTTCCCACGGTCCACCTGGGCCTGAACCTCCTTTTTTAAGGCGTCCTCGGCGAAGATATAGGCCCGGGGCATTTTGACGGTGCAGTCCAGATAGCGGTTGTTCACCGCCCGCACCTCGGCCACCATCGCCCGGCCGTGGGCGGTATGCTCACCCCGGCCATAGCCGGTCATGCTCCTGATCACGCTCTGGTCAGCTCCTTTCCCGCCTCAGCAACAGGGGCCGCCCCAGGGGGTGAGGCAGCTGATGCACAGGTAGGTACTGCACGGGTCGCACCCCTCCGCCGAGGTGAACCCGGCGGGGCGGTAGGTGTTGTAGCCGCCCTGGTCCATCATCTGGAGCGCCTGGCGGTACTGCAAATTGCCCGGCTCCATCTGGACGGCCATCTGGTAGTTCTGCCGCGCCTCGTCCAGCCAGCCCCGGTGGTAGCACACAACGCCCATGAGGAAGTACCACTCGGCGTTGCGCGTGGGCGCCTCCTCCGTGAGCAGGCGCTCCGCGGCGGCGAGATTGCCCACCTGAATGGCCTGGTAGACCTTCTGGAAGAAGGGATCCCGGCTCCCGGCATAGCCGGCGTTGGCGTTGTAGCCGCCTGCGGAAGGGCCGGAGGGCTGGGACTGGTAGGCCGTCTGGCCGCCGCCGGCGCGCTGGCGGGTGATGGCGTCGTAGGCCTCGTTGATCTCCTTCATCTTCTCCTCGGCCAGGTCGGCCAGGGGGTTATCCTGGTAGTTGTCCGGGTGGTACTTCCGCGCCAGCTCCCGGTAAGCCCGCTTGACCTCCTCATCGCTGGCGCTGGGGCTTACCCCCAGGACGCGGTACGGATCGTTCATAGTGTTGTCTCCTGTTTGTCACGCTCTTTTTTGTGCCATTGGCCTGTGAGCACCAGCTGCTGGACGCCGGGCAGGCCCAGGTAGAGAATGTTTTCCAAAAGGTCGGACCAGCTTGTCCGGGGCAGGAGCTGAAAGGCGGACTGGGCCAGGGCCAGGGAGTGCCCCAGGGTGACGGCAAGGGCCGCGCGGTCCGCCGCCTCTCCATACCGGGCGGCCACCGGGTTGTAGCGGCCCCGCCGGGCGTCCTCTTCCAGGTCGTCCACGGCGTCCACGAGGTAGATCCACCGGCCCAGGTGGTAGAGGAGCTGCCGCCGGGGGCGGTCCAGGGCCGCGTCGCCGGTCTCCGGCGCGGCGGCTGCCAGCAGCCGGGCGAAGGCGTCCGCCGCCCGGTCCATCTGGGGCGAACGCGCCCGCTCCAGCCCGTCCAGCTCCCGGAGGCATTGCCCCACCTGGCGGTCAAATCCCCCGCAGGCGGCCGACGCCCTGCGGTAAGCGGCCTTCAACGTCCGCCGGGCCAGGCGGCAGCCCAGCCGGTGGAAAAACGCCCCGTCGGCCACGCCGTCGGACAGCTGGTAGTAGGCTAAGATCACGCTCTCCCCGGCGCACAGCGCCAAGGTTTGGCTCTCCTCCAGACAGGGCCGCCCCCCCAAGGGGTGGCGGGGACAGCGGCGGGTTTGGCAGGCCTCCCCCTCCTCCAACAGCAACACGAGGAAGACGAAGTCGTAGCGGAGGATGTACCGGGCGGCCGGGCCGTAGGTCTTGCCCAGGCAGCGGCACAGGCCGCAGTAGGCGGCGCGGTAGCGCTCCCACGCCTCGTCGGTCAGATGGGCGCGGTCAGGGCGCACATAGCCAAACAAGCTAACCCTCCTCCAGCGCCACCACCCGGAAGCGCACCGCCCGGCGGCGCAGGTGCCGGTCCAGGGGCAGGGAGACGCCCAGCAGGGCGGCTACAAACGCCCCCACGCCCACCAGCGCGGCCACCCCCTCCGGGGCGCGGGCGAGCAGGAGGTAGGCGGCAAAGAGCGCCGCGAAGGGCAGCAGATACAGCGCCGCGGCCAGGCCCAGGAGGCGGGAAGAGGCGGTCTCCACCGTCACCCGCTGGCCCTCCCTGGCGCCCAGGTCGTCCTGGGCCACGGCGGTGAGGGGGGCGGTGTGGACCATGGAGCCGCACCCGGCGCAGTGGTCGCAGTCGTGGGCGCAGGCGGAGACGCGCTCCACCTCCACCTCCACCCTGCCGCCTTCCAGGCGGCGCTTCACAACGCCTTGTTGGGTCATGTTCCGCCCCCGATCTGCCCCGCGCCGGAGGCGATGATGGTGACGGTGTACCCGTCGCCGATCACCCCCGCGCCGTCCACGCCCAGCACGCTCACCGCGGCGGGCACGGGACTCTGCCCGTCCGGGATGGCGGAGAGGTCGGCCAGATCCACCCGAACCTGGAGGTTCTGCTGGGGCATGATCTGATCCAGCGCCTCCGCCGTGCCCCGCACCTGGACGGTGACGGACTGGGTGACCACGCTCACGTGGATGTCCGCGGGGCTGTTCACCAGTTCGATGTTGCCGGTGGTGAACTCCCGGACCTCCAGGCCGCTGGCGGAGAGCTTCACCTGGGCCTTGGTGGTGCCGGTGAGGTTTTCCACCTCCTCGCCCAGGGGGATGGTGAACTCCGTCTCAAAGGGGAGGGAGGTCTTGGCCAGGTCGATGGTGGCCACGCTGATGGCGTCGCCGTAGGCGTCCAGGTCGCTCTCCGTCCCGGCGATGGTCACGGAGGACGGCTCGATGGTCCAGGTGAGGTGGTCGTCCTCGCCGCCGGAAATGCCGCCGCCGGGGAGGAAGTCCACCGTCAGGGGGATCTCCCGGGCGTGGGTGACCGGCATGGTCACCCCCACCTGGGCGGGTTCGCTCTTCAAGGCGGGGTCGGTGACCGTCTCGCCGTCGTAGTTGATGAGGACATAGGGGGTGTCCTCCCGGACGGTGTCGGTCAGGCCGTCCCGGTTCAGGGTCACCTGGGCGTAGGCGATGGGATCCACCACGTCCTCCGGCCCGGAGACGGTGACCCTATCCGGCTGGAAGGTGAACGCGCCGCTCTGGTATCCGTCGGCCACGCTGCCCAAGAACACGCCGCGGACTTCCACCTCCTTGCTCACCCGCTTCACTACGGTGACGGGCACATAGAAGGGTTCCCGGTTCACCAGGGCGAAGCTGCTGGCGGAGATGTTGCCCGGCCAGGCGATGTCATAGGCGCGGCTGTACTCCCCCTCGGCGGTGATGCTGCTCAGGTCTACCTGGATGGCGATGTTGTCCCGGCGGAGTTGGGAGATGATGCCCCACCGGCCCTGGACGGTGAGGTTCACCGTCTGGCTCTGGTCGCCGGAGAGCATGAAGCCGTTGTTGTTCAGCACGTCCTCCCCCACGAAGGTGACCGGGATGCGGGAGATGGTGAGGGTTCGATCCTGGGTGTCCACGCTGCGCACGTACAGCCACAGCGCGCAGGCGATGAGGATGGCCAGGGCGATGTAGAGGGGCTTGTTGGGCTTAGTTCCGTCCATCCTTCGCCCCCCCCTTCAGCAATTTCAGGACACCGCGCCACAGGGGGAACTTCTCCCCCGCCTGGGCGGTCTCCTCCGCCTCCGGGGCGGGCATCAGTTCCGCCCGGAGCATCCGCTCCAGGCTGGACGGGGCGAGGTGCTGCTTGAGCATCCCGCCCACCGCCAGAGAGATGGAGCCGGTCTCCTCCGAGACGATGGCCACCACCGCGTCGGTGCGTTCGCTCACGCCTACGCCGGCCCGGTGGCGCATGCCCAGATCCCGGCTCAGGGAGTTGTTGCCGGTGAGGGGGAGCATACACCCCGCGCCCACCACACGGCCGCCCCGGACGATCACCGCCCCGTCGTGGAGGGGCGCCTTGTCCCAGAAGAGGTTTTTCAGCAGCATGGCGTCCACCGCGCAGTCCAGCGGCGTTCCGGTGCGGATGATCTCGTCCAGGAAGTTCTTCCGCTCAAAGACCATGAGGGCGCCCACCTTGTCCTTGGAAAAGGCGGTGTAGGCGGCGACGGTCTGGTTGATGGCCTCCTCCAGCTGGGGCACCGACTCCTCCTTGGCAAAGAAGGAGCGCAGCTGGCTGCTGTTGCCGATCTGCTCCAGGAGCTTGCGAAGCTCCGGCTGGAAGATGACCACCAGGGCCAAAAAGCCCAGCTCCAGGGCGCGGCCCAGGATGAAGCTCACCACGTTCAGCCGCAGCAGGTCGGACACCCACAGCGCCACCACCAGGAAGATGATGGCCTTGGCCACGTTGGCCGTGCTGCTCCGGGAGACCAGGAGCATGATCCGGTAGACCAGGTAGGCCACGATGGCGATGTCCAGCACGTCGGTCACCCGGATGGTCTGGGCGAATATCAACGCGCTCTGGGCGATCTGGGCCAGCCACTCCATGCTCCATTCCCCCCTTCCGCGCTCCGTGCGCAAGTCTATGGTTTGACGGGTACCATTATACCGTATCTTTCCGGAAATAGCAAGCGCCCCCGGGGAAAAAAGAGGCGCCGGGCCACAGGCCCGGCGCGCTTGTCACGCCGATCTACGATCTCTTGCGGTGGAGGGAGAATTTCGACTCCGTTCCCGCCGCCAGGCGCTTCAGATTGGCCCGGTGCATCCAGATCACCAGGGCGGCCTCCGCCGCGGCGGCGATCACCGCCACCGGGTCACGGCTCACCAGGAGGAAGGTGGTCACCGGGAAGCTGGCCGTGGCGCAGACCGAACCCAGGGAGATATACCGGGTGGCCGCCACCAGGACGACGAAGATGGCCAGGGCGATGGCCCCCACCCGCCAATCGATGAGGAAGGTGAGGGTCACCCCGGAGAGGATGCCCTTGCCGCCCTTGAAGCCGAAGGTGCAGGGGAACATGTGCCCCAGCAGGCACCACAGCCCCGCCCAGAGCTTGGCGTACAGCGTGGGCAGGCCGCCCAGGACCCCGGCCAGGAGCACGCCCATCCCCACCGCCGCGATCATCTTCAGCACGTCCAGCACCAGCACCACCGCCGTGAGCTTGCCGCCGAAGGTGCGGTGGAAGTTGGTCAGGCCGGCGTTGCCGCTGCCGTGGGTGCGCACATCGTCGTGGAGAAAATACTTGGAGACGATCACCGCCCCGTTGAAGCACCCGCACAGGTAGGCGACGGCGGCGGCCGCCACCGCCAGGAGCAGTTCACGCAGGAACATGGTCTACCCCTCCTTTTCGCCCTTCTCCCGGACGGTGAGGCGCACCGGCGTCCCCTCCAGGCCGAAGGTCTGTCTGATCTGATTTTCCAGATAGCGCTGGTAGGAAAAGTGAAAGAGCTGGGCGTCGTTGCAGAAGCAGACGAAGTGGGGGGGCTTCACCCCCACCTGGGTCATATAGTAGATCTTCAGGCGCTTGCCCTTGTCGGTGGGCGGCTGAACCCGGGTGACGGCGTCGGCCAGGACGTTGTTGAGCATGCCGGTGGTCACCCGGAGGCTGGCCTGGTCGTTGACGTAGTTGATGAGGTCGAAGAGCCGGTCCACCCGCTGGCCGGTGAGGGCGGAGATGAACAAAATGGGGGCGTAGGTCATATAGGAGAGGTCCCGGCGGATATCCTGGCGCATTTTGTCCATGGTCTTGTCGTCCTTCTCCACCGCGTCCCACTTGTTCACCACGATGATACAGGCCTTCCCCGCCTCGTGGGCAAGGCCGGCGACTTTGGTGTCCTGCTCGGTGACGCCGTCGTTGGCGTCGATGAGGATGAGGCACACGTCGCACCGCTCGATGGCCATAACGCCGCGGAGGACGGAGAACTTCTCCACCCGGTCGTTCACCTTGGAGCGCCTGCGCATCCCGGCGGTGTCGATGAGCAGGTACTTCCCCTTCTCGTTTTCAAAGTAGCTGTCCACCGCGTCCCGGGTGGTGCCGGCCAGGTCGGAGACGATCACCCGCTCCTGGCCCAGGATGCGGTTCACCAGGGAGGACTTGCCCACGTTGGGCTTGCCGATGATGGCCACTCGGATCACGTCCGGGTCGTCCTCCGGGGTCTCCCCCTCCGGGAAGTAGTCCAGGCAGCGGTCCAGCAGGTCGCCGGTGCCGTGGCCGTGGACGGCGGAGACGGGGACAGGCTCCCCCAGGCCCAGGTTGTAGAACTCGTAGATGTCCGGGTCGGTGGGGCCGGTGCGGTCCACCTTGTTCACCGCCAGCACCACCGGCTTACCCGATTTGAGCAACATGGCGGCCACCTCCTGGTCGGAGGCGGTGAGGCCGGTCTGAATGTCGCAGACGAAGAGGATGACGGTGGCGTTCTCGATGGCGATCTCCGCCTGGGCGCGCATGAAGAGCAAAATTTCGCTGTCCGTCCCCGGCTCGATGCCGCCGGTGTCCACCAGGTCGAACTTCCGGCCCCGCCACTCGCAGGGGGCGTAGAGCCGGTCCCGGGTCACGCCGGGGGTGTCCTCCACGATGGAGAGGCGCTGGCCGGTGAGCTTATTGAAGAGCATGGATTTGCCCACGTTGGGGCGGCCGACGATGGCCACTAAAGGTCTGCTGGACATGGCGTACCTCTCAACTCTCAAAAATCGCGTCGCACAACTCGAAGCCGTCCTGGTCCACCGGGACCACCGGCACCCCCAGGCGCTGGGACACCTGGGCCAGGGTCACGTCGTCCAGAAAGACGTCCTGGCCATGGCGGAGCATATTCACCGGCACCAACAGCCGTTTTCCAAGCTCCTTCCCCGCCAGCTGCTCCATCAGGTCCTGCCCGGTCACCAGGCCGGAGACGGTGATGGTCTCCCCGAAAAAGCGGTTGACAACGGGGTAAATGTACCCTTTAGTATGGCATTTCCCCTGGGCTTTGTCAACGATTTCCCGCAAAAAGGGCGCCGCGGCCACCCCGCAGGCGATGGAGAAGGGCGCGGCGGTCTTTGGCTCCTGAAGCTCCAGGGCGGAGGCGAACTCCGTCTCCAGAAGGCGCAGCATCCCCACGCCGTTTTCCAGCTGGGTGTAGTCCTCAAAATACCCGTCCGGGGGGATGTCCCGGCCGGCCTGGATATAAAATTCGTCGGAACACCAGAAGAGCCGGGTGCCGTACCGCGCCAGGCACTGGTCGGCGTAGGCCTCCACCATGTCCACCACCGCGGCCGCGGCGGCGGGGGTGTAGGGTTCCAGGGGGTACAGCCCCTCCCGGTGCCGGGTCAGACCCACCGGCACCACCGAGACGCTGTTCACCTCCGGCCAGAGCGCCGCCAGGTCCTCCATGGTGCGCGCCAGGTGGGCGCCGTCGTTGATGCCGGGGCAGGAGACGATCTGGCAGTTCATGGTGATCCCCGCCCTCGCCAGGCGCTGCATCAGCTCCAGGCCCTTGCCGCCCCGGGGGTTGCCCAGGAGCATGGCCCGCAGCTCCGGCTCGGTGGCGTGGACGGAGACGTTGATGGGGGAGATGTGCAGGTCGCAGACGCGCTGGATCTCCCGCTCCGAGAGGTTGGTGAGGGTGATGTAGTTGCCCATGAGGAAGGACAGCCGCGCGTCGTCGTCCTTGAAGTAGAGGCTCTGGCGCATCCCCTTGGGAAGCTGGTCCACGAAGCAGAAGATACAGCGGTTGGCGCAGGCGCGGGGGGCGTCCATCATATAGGTCTGGAAGTTCAGCCCCAGCTCCTCCCCCTCCCCTTTGCGCACCCGCACGGTGCGGCTGGCGCCGCCCTGGGTCAGGGTCAGCTCCAGCTCGGGGTCGTAGGTGTAGAATTTGTAGTCCAGCACATCCACGATGGGGTGGCCGTTCACCGCCGCCAGGGTCTCCCCCGGACGCACCCCCGCCCGTTGGGCGGGACTGCGGGCGTCCACGCTGACGATCTCGCCGTGGTCCATGGCTCTCACCTCCCTTTCAGAAAAAAAGAAGGGCGGAACTGTCTCCGCCCTGCTTTCCTGTCGGTATGAACTTACTTGGCCGCTTCCGCCTTGGCGTAATCCCGCCCGTCGTAGGTCATGCAGGACTTGCACAGGCGGTGGGGCAGCTTGTACTCGCCGCACTTGGGGCAGAGAACCAGGGTGGGAGCCTCCAGCTTCCACACGCTGCTGCGGCGCTTATTCCGACGCTGCTTGGAAATTTTACTCTTAGGGACTGCCATGGTGACACCTCCTTTGGGTGAATGGTCTGGCGCTTAGTCGCGGGGTGGGTCAAAGAACTGGGCAAGGGCGGCCAGGCGGGGGTCCGGGCGCTTTTCGCACCGGCAGGGCGCCTCGTTCAGGTTGGCGCCGCAGCCTGGGCACAGGCCCTTGCAGTCCTCAGAACAGAGGTTTTTGGTGTCCATCTCCAGGACGAAGGTGGCTGTCATCAGAGCACCCGCGTCCAGGCTGTCCCCCTCCAGAAGAACGATGTCCTCCCCGTCCGCCTCGTCCTCCAGGTGGTCGGCCAGGAGCGTCTCGTAGGTCACGGTCTTCTCCCGCCGGAAGGGCCGCGCGCAGCGGTCACAGACCAGGGAGAGGGTGGTGCGGGCTTCGGCGCGGAACACCAGAGCGCCGGCCATGTTACGAACCTGCCCGGTCACCTCCACGGGGTCGGTGATGGGGGTCTGGCCGCCAAACTCCAGCCCGGAGAGGTTCAGGGTGAAGGAGAAGGGCAAGACCGCGCCGGGGACCAGGATGATGTCTTTCAGATCCAGTTTCATGGCACACCTCGCACAACGGTACGGCAAGTATTATACCTATCCTTCCCTGAAATGTCAACAGTTTTTTAGAAAAGACCCGCCAAAGCGTGGGAAAGGGGCAGATAGAGCGCCGGAAGGAAGATGGCGGGCAGGAGATTTCCCACCCGGATGCGCTCCTGGCGGATGCCCATCATGTTCACCGCGATGCCGATGATGACACAGCCGCCCACGGCGCTCATCTGGGCCACCAGCTCCGGGGATAAGTACGGCCCGATGGCCGCGGCCAGCAGGGTCAGGCCGCCCTGGTAGATCACCAGGGGGATGATGGAGAAGGCCACCCCCACGCCCATGGCGGCGGCGAAGGAGATGGAGGTCACCCCGTCGATGACCCCCTTGGACACCAAAATGGACCAGTTGTGGTTCAGCCCGGCCTCCAGGGCGCCGTTGATGGCCATCGCCCCCACGCAGAAGAGCACGGAGGCGTTCACAAACCCCTCGGTGAAGCGGCTGTTCTCCCCGCCCCGGCTGGCCAGTTTGGCCTTCAGGAAGTCCCCCACGCCGTCCAGCCGCCGTTCGATGTCCAGCGCCTCCCCCAGCACAGCGCCTACCACCAGGCAGACGATGACGCACAGGGTATCGCTCCCGGAGAGGGCGGCGTCCACCCCGATGACCAGGACGCACAGGCTCAGGGCACAGGTGATGAGCTGGGTGAAGCGCTCCGGGATGCGGCCGCGGAACAGAAGGCCGATCACGCTTCCCAGGAGGACCAAAACGGCGTTGATGACGGTGGCGGGCATGGGTTTTCCATCTCCTTGTATACTTTGTCGGCAATTCCGCCGATTTTTTCTTGCTTTTTGTGAGCCGTGCTATTATAATATAAATGTGAGCTTTTGACAAGGGGAGGGATGCCCGGCATGAAGAAAAAACTGCAACAGAACAAGCAGTCCCTGTCCATCCTCCTGTTGTTGGCGATGGTCGTGAGCATCCTCACCGTCTTCTTGCTCCGCTATTACTCCGTGGAAAAGGCCACCTGCGTCCGGCATCTGCGGGGGTACACCGAGCAGTCCGCCCAACAGGTACGGGACAGCGTCGAGCACGCCCAAAACTATATGAACAAGGTCTCCGGCCTCATCTACGACGCCTATCAGACCTCCGTGGCGGAGGGCAACAGCCGTCTGTCGGAGTTGGGGACGGTGGAGATCCTCACCCGCCTGGAGCTTCTCATGCCGGACGGCACTGTGTATACCCACACCGGCCCCACCACCGACCCCACGCTGAACTTCTCCAACCTGAGCCGGGAGGGCACCGGCGTCCTCCCCCGCAGCGTGGATCAGCACTTCAGCAACCACTACGTCGTGCGCATCTTCACCCCCGTGCGCCGGAACGGCGCCACCGTGGCCATCCTCTGCGGCATCGTGGACCTGGAGCAGCTGCCCTACCTCTTCCCCTCCGACGCCTACGGCGGCGAGAGCCAGTTCCTCCTGGTGGAGGGCCGCTCCGGCGGCTGCCTGGCGGATCCCTGGCACGACGAGCCAGGCCGGCTCCAGAACTTCTCCAACTACACCTTCCTCAAGGGCGACACCTACCAGGACTTCTACGAGGATATCTACAACGGCCTGACCGGCTCCGTCCTGCTGAAAAACCCCACCACCGAGCACAAGACCACCCTCTACTACACCTCCGTGGGCGTGAGCGACTGGATGGTCCTCCTGGCGGTGGATCACTCCGTAGCCTTCGCCCAGGCCAACAGCATCCTCTTCCTCTTCGTCTTCATGGCGCTGCTCCTGGGGACCATCTCCGGGCTGTTTTTCGCGTGGTTCCTCTGGGATATCCACCAGCAGCAGCAGCGCACCGACCTGCGCCTCCAGGGCGCCCGGTACATGCAGACGGTGCAGCAGACCCTCTTTTTGGCCCACGTCCAGCCAAAGCGGTTCGGAGAGGCCATGGAGCAGGTGGCCACCTATCTCGCCGCCGACGCCACCGTCTTCTTCTCCCTGAACGATGACGGCGCGCTGATCCTCACCGACCTCAGCGGCGCGACGGACAAGGCGCCCCCCAAGCACTCCGACCTCTACCAGCTCTTCCCCCAGACCGCCAAGACGGTGATGACCACCGGCTCCTTCTCCAGCAACCGGCCCTTCCTCTGGGGCGAGCGGGATTGGCAGAGCGCCAGGGAGTTGGGCATCCGCAATATGATGCTGGTGCGCCTGAGCGCCATGGACGGCAAGAGCGACATCGGCGTGCTGGGCGCCATCAACACCGACGTGGCCTGGGAGGACGCCTCCCCTCTGGAGCAGGTGGCGCTGAGCTTCTCCATGGCCCTGGCCAACAGCAAAAACTACCAGGCGCTGGCCTACATGAGCCAGGTGGACGAACTCACCGGCGTACTCAACCGCAACAGCTACGAGACCCGGCTGGAGGAGCTGGCGGACCTGTCCAGCGGCTCGCTGGGGTGCATCTACATCGACGCCAACGGCCTCCACGAGATCAACAACCACCTGGGCCACGACGCCGGAGACGAGATGCTCCGCTCGGTGGCGGACACCCTGCGCTCCCACTTCGACCGCACCACCGTCTTCCGCCTGGGCGGCGACGAGTTTGCCGTGCTGGAGCGATCCATGTCCAAGGAGGAGATGGAGAGCCGGATCGCGAAGATCCACCAGACGGTGGAAAAGCTGGGGTACAGCGTCTCCGTGGGGTTGGCGTGGCAGGATCAAGGCCCCAGGGCCGCCGACGTGGTGGCCGCCGCGGAGGCGGACATGCGCCAGAAGAAGGCGGACTACTACGCCAACCAGGGCGGACAGCGGCAGCTCCGGAAGCTGAACACCCAGCTGGAGCAGACCCTGGCGGCAAAAAAGGACGCGGACTCCCTGCTCTCGTGCCTGGTGCCCAACTTCTTGGGCGTCTTCTTCGTGGAACCCCACCACGACTCCTACCGCAGCATGGTCGTCCCGGAGGATTTCAAGGGCACTCTGGAGCGCCAGGCCAAGGGCAGCTACCAGACCTTTATGCGCCTCTACGCCCAGGCGCTGATCGTCCCGGAGGATCAGCAGCGGTTTTTGGAGTTCTGCGACTACACCACCCTGCTCCATCACCTGGACGGCATCTCCCGCCAGGACGCCCTGTCCATCACCTACCGCCGGACGGACGGCCAGACCGTCCTGCTCCAGGTCCGGCAGCCCCGCCGGGCGGAGGACAACAAGCGGGAGACCATGTGGATCTTCACCGCCGTGGCGAACAAGTAAATGCCCTCCCGTCAAAAAACGGGCGCGGCCCCATGGGCTGCGCCCTTTTCAGCTTGTCAAAAAAGCCTCGCAGAGTTTCGCGCCGCAGGGCGCGAAAGACTCATAAGAAATTTTTTCCGGCGGCGTGTACGTCGGAAAAAATACATCTCGGCCCGCAAACGTGCGAGCCGGCCGCCCTCGCGGCGGCCGGGGAGTGCGCTGCAGCGGGCCGTAAAAAATGTCAAAGAAGCGGCCCTGCCGCTTCTTTGACAGTCTCAAAAGGGCGCGGCCCCATGGGCCGCGCCCTTTTCGCGTCTCCCGGTAGTTACTCTGTCACCTGCCGCGCCACCAGGACGAACCGGCCGTCCTTCACGTGGTAGGAACAGGTGATGAGGGTCAAAAGCTGGTCGCCGTAGGCGGGGGTGACGCCGGTGTCGTAGAGCGCCGCCTGGCGCACCTGGGTCACATAGTCGTCGAACACCGCCGGGTCGGTGAGGTCGGTATACTGATAGTAGCGAAATACCCCCGTCTCGTTCTGCCGGAAGACCTTGGAGTAGAACGCCGCCACCACCTCGTAGGTCCCCAGCGCCTCCGGGGTGTCCAGGCGCAGGGTGGGGTGGGCCTTCCAGTACTCCGGGTCGGCGTAGTCCAGCACAGGGGCGAACATGGTGCCGTTGGACATGTGGTGGCCGTAGATGATGTAGTTGCCGCAGCCGTCGAAGCAGGCGCCGTCCAGGAAGGGCACGCCGCTGGAGGAGTGGGTGCCGTCAAAGGCCCGGCGGAGGTAGTGCTCCGGGTCGTCGGGGGTGTGCATCACGGGGTAGTCGATGATGGTGCCCTCCACCGTGAGCCAGCCCCAGAAGTCCGGGTTGCGCTCCTTCAATCCCGCGTACACCGCAAAGAGATCCGGCTCCGGCTCGGCCGGCTCCGCCTCCGGGGCGGGCGGCTCCACCACCCTGGCCGCCTCCACCTGGGCGGCCAGCGCCCGCAGGGCGCGCTTTTCCTGGGCCGCCTGGATCTGGAGGAAAATGACCATCCCGGCGGAGACCAGAAACAGAACCAGAAACAGGGCGGCCAGCACCCGCCGCAAGGTGACCTTCCCCTTCATAGCCTCAACTCCTCTGGTAAAAAGGCAAAAACACGAAGTTTTGGGAGACGTCTCAAAACTTCGTGTTTTTTGACCCTTTGATCCCGCCGGCGGCGACCCGCCGGGGTGGTTCAGTTCCCTCTGGTAAAGATCCTCAGCACGGCGTCAAAGTCGCCGTCGGAGGCCTTGTCGCCGGAGGCGGCGGGGGCGTCCCCGCCCTCCTTGGCGGCCTTCCCGGCGCTGAAGGGGTTGGCGTTCACCTTGCCGGTGGCGCCGCCGTCAAAGCCGGTGGCGATGACGGTGATGACCAGCTCGTCCTCCAGGTTCTCGTCGAAGGTGGCGCCGAAGATGAACAGGGCGTCCGGGTCGGCGGTCTGGCGGATCATGTCGGTGGCGATGGTGACCTCCTCCAGGTCCATGTCCATGGAGCCGGTGACGTTGACGATCACGCCCTTGGCGCCGTCCACCGGGACCTCCAGCAGGGGGCTGGAGATGGCCATCTGGGCGGCCTCCTCCGCCTTGCTCTTGCCGGCGGCGCGGCCCACGCCCATGTGGGCCATGCCCGCGTCCTTCATCACGGCGGTGACGTCGGCGAAGTCCAGGTTGATGAAGCCGGTGTTGGTGATGAGGTCGGAGACGGACTGCACCGCCTGGCGCAGCACATCGTCGGCGATGGCGAAGGCGTTGGCGAAGGTGATCTTCTCGTCGGTGGCGTACTGGAGCCGGTCGTTGGGGATGATGACCAGGGAGTCCACCTTGGTGCGCAGCTCCGCGATGCCCTGCTCGGCGGCGCGCATCCGGCGGGCGCCCTCAAAGCTGAAGGGCTTGGTGACCACGCCCACGGTGAGGATGCCCATCTCCTTGGCGATGTCCGCCACGATGGGCGCGGCGCCGGTGCCGGTGCCGCCGCCCATACCGGCGGTGATGAAGACCATATCCGTGCCCTCCAGGGCCTTGGACACCAGGGAGCGGCTCTCCTCGGCGGACTTGCGGCCCATCTCCGGGTCGGAACCGGCGCCCTTGCCGCCGGTGAGCTTTTCGCCGATCTGGATCTTATAAGTAGCGGCGGAGACCTCCAGGGCCTGGCGGTCGGTGTTCACGGCGATGAACTCCACGCCCTTCACGTCCCCCCGCACCATGCGGTTGACTACGTTGTTTCCGGCGCCGCCCACGCCGATGACTTTGATGACATCCTTGCCGGTCGTGCCGGGATCGATCTGAAACGCCATGTCCGCGTCCCTCCTATGTAAAAAATCCGGTCAAAACACCACGCATTGTAGTAGTCCGGGGCAGACCACGCCTATATCTTGTAGTCTCTTGGGTTTATTGTAGTCCATTTGACAGGATAGGTCAAGAGAAAATCGTGGATTTTTTGCCCTTTCCTTCACTTTTTCCTCAGTCCGGGATAAAGCGGACGGTGGAGCCGTCCATGATCTCCACGGTGTAGTGCTGGCTGGGATTTTTCTCCACGCTGTCGTGCTCCAGGTAGACGGGCAGTCGGCGCAGCCAGTAGTCCATCCCCTTCTCCAGGGCCGGGGAGATGTGGACGGTGAAACGGCCGTCCAGGCCGAAGGTGATGCGGTAGTCCTCCGTGAGATCCACACGGTCCAGGCGGTCGGCAAGGCCGCCCTCGGCCAGAGCGGCCAGCAGCTCCTTGAGCCAGGCCACCCGCTGGGCCTCCTCCTCCCCCGCGGCCAGATAGGTGCCCACGGCGGGCGCCAGCGGGGTGATGCCGGTGACCGGCGCGTTGGCGCCCAGGTCGGCGGTCTGCTCCAGGAGCTTGCCGTCCTCGTCCATGAGCCACCAGCTCTCCCCCTGGGCCACGGCGGCGCGGACGGCGCTCTCGGTGACGGTGATGGTCAGGGTGCTGGGAAGCCCCCGGCGGACGGAGACGGTGCGGACGTAGGGCAGGCGGCTCTGGAGGTTCCGGGAGACCCGGGCGCCCTGGATGGCAAAGAGGTTCTCCCCCTCCTTCACCCCGGCCACATCGATGATCTCCTGGTCGCTGTAACGGCTGTTGCCCGCCACGTTGATCTGCTCCACCCGGAAGAAAACAGCGCACGCCGCCACCACCGCCGCTAAGATCAAAACGGCGGAGATGAGCTTATAGATGCCGGGGTGCCGGCCCCGTCTGCGCTTTCTGTATCTGGATCGGCGGCGCTGCTTTTGAGCCATAGTTCTCCCTACTCTTTCTCTATGATGTCAGCCCTGGCGCCCAGGGCGGCGAGGTCTTGGGAAAGGTGCGCGTACCCCCGGCGGATGTGGCGCAGGCCGGAGATGACGCTCTCCCCCTCCGCCCCCAGGGCGGCCACGGCCAGGGCGGCTCCGCCCCGGAGGTCGAAGGCCTCCACCGCCGCGCCGTGGAGGCGCTCCACCCCGGTGACCACCGCCACCCGCCCCTCGGCGCGGATGCAGGCGCCCATGCGGGTGAGTTCGTCGATGTGCCGGTAGCGGCTGGCAAAGATGTTCTCCACGAAGACGGCGGTGCCCCGGGCGGTGCACAGGGCGGCCATCAGAGGCGCCTGGGCGTCGGTGGGGAAGCCGGGATAGGGGGCGGTATGTACGCGCGGGGCGGCCAGGAGCGGGGTGTCGGGGTCGCGCCGGAGGCGGATGGTCAGCCCCTCCCCCGCGATCTGGCAGCCGCTCTGGGCCAGCAGGGCGGTGACGGAGGCCACGTGCCGGGGATCCACCCCGGTCAGCTCTATCTCGCCCCCCGCCGCGGCGCAGCCGCACAGGTAGGTGGCGCAGACGATGCGGTCGCCCATCACCGTGATCTCCCCGCCGTGGAGGGGCGCGCCGCCCCGGATCACCACGGTGGAGCTGCCCGCCCCCGAGACCTGGGCGCCCATGGAGCGCAGGAAGGTCTGGAGTTCCACGATCTCCGGCTCCTGGGCGGCGCTGCGGATGACGGTGACGCCCGGGGCGGCCACGGCGGCCAGGATGGCGTTCTCGGTGGCTCCAACGCTGGGCAGGGGCAGGTCGATCTCCCCCTGGCGCAGCCGGGGCGCGGTACAGCGCAGCCCCTCCGGGCACTCCTCCACCGCCGCCCCCAGGGTGCGCAGGGCGTCCAGGTGCAGGTCGATGGGCCGCGGCCCCAACTCACAGCCGCCGGGGTAGCCGATGGCGGCCTGGCCCAGCCGGCCCAGGATGGGCCCCAGGAAGATCACCGACGAGCGCATGGCCCGCATGAGGGCGTCGGGAATGGCGCAGGCGGTGAGTTCGGTGGCGTCCACCCATACCGTATCCCCGTCCCAGCCGGTCTTGCAGCCCAGGTGCTCCAAAATCGCCAGAGACGCGTCCACGTCGGTGAGCCGGGGACAGTTTCGCAGCACGCTCACCCCGCGGCCCAAAATGGTGGCGGCCAGCAGGGGCAGGACGCTGTTCTTCGCCCCCTGGATCTCCAGGGACCCGGCCAGGGGACGCCCCCCGGTCACACGCAACAGCTCCATGTCCATCCCTCCCTTTTCATAGGCCATCCTATGCCAGGGGGGAAATGCGCGCCACTTTGGGCGGCGTCAGAGGAGCGTCAGGAGGGTGTCGTAGATGCGCTGGGCGGCGTCGGCGGGCGCCAGGGCGGCCGCGGCCTTGCCCATGGCCTCCCGCCTGGGCCGGTCGGCCAGCAGGGCGGTGACGGTGTCAAACAGGCCCTGGGGGGTACATCGGGCCTCGGGCAACAGGACTGCCCCGCCCTTTTTCGCGGCGGCCTGGGCGTTTTTGGTCTGGTGGTCGCCGGTGACGTTGGGGGACGGGATGAGCACCGCCGGCTTGCCCAGGGCGGAGAGTTCGCTCAATGTGGACGCCCCCGCCCGGCACAGCACCAGGTCGGCCCCGGCCATCGCCAGAGGCATGTCGTAGAGGTACGGCCGCACCTCCAGCTCCGGGTGGGCGGCCAGGTGGATATCCTGGCGCTCCAAACCCTCCCGCACGTCGTCGTAGTACCGCTCCCCCGAGCCGAACAGCACCCGGAAGGGACAGCCGGCCTCCACGCAGAGGGCCAGGAAGTCCACCATCTGCCGGTCCATCACCGCGGCGCCCAGGGAGCCGAAGCTCACCAGCACCAGGGGCTTGTGGTCGGCGATGCCCATCTCCGCTCTCGCCTCCTGGCGGGTGCGGGTGAAAAACTCCGGGCGCACCGGCGTGCCGGTGACCGTCACCCGGTCGGGGTGGGGATATTGGGAGAGGTCGCCGGGCAGGCCCAGCATGACCTTGTCGACGTAGTTGGCCAGCCGCCGGGTGGTGAGGCCCGGCACGGCGTTGGACTCGTGGATGGCGGTGGGGATGCCCCGGCGGGCGGCCTCCCGGGTGACGGGGTAGGAGGCGTAGCCCCCGGTGCCCACCACCAGGTCGGGGGGAAACTCGTCCAGCACCCGGCGCGCCTGGAGCCGGGAGCGGGCGATGTCGGCCACCGCCTTGGCGTTGTGGCGCAGCCCCGACCAGTTCAGCTTGCGGTAGAAGGAGCTGATGGAGACCTGCCGCAGTTCAAAGCCCTCCTTGGGCACCAGGCGGGACTCCATGGAGTCCCCCGCCGCGCCCACAAAGAGGATCTGGACGTCCGACTGTCGGCTCTGGAACATCCGGGCCAGGGCCAGGGCGGGGCTGATGTGTCCGGCGGTGCCGCCGCAGGTGAAAATGATCTTCATCCTCTGGCCTCCTCAGCCCAGTCTGGGCGCTTCGATCTGCCGGGATACGCTCAGGATGATGCCCATCTCCCCCAGCTGGATGATCAGCGCCGTGCCCCCGTAGCTGAAGAAGGGCAGGGAGATGCCGGTGGGGGGGATGAAGTTGGTGACCACGCCGATGTTCAAAAAGACCTGGACGGCGGTGAGGGTGATGATGCCCACGATGAGGAGGGCGCCGAACTTATCCCGGGCGTGGAGGGCCAGCCAGTAGCCCCGGAGGATGAGCAGGACGAACAGGACGATGACCACCAGCGCGCCGATGAAGCCCATCTCCTCGCACCAGATGGAGAAGATAAAGTCGTTATGCTCCTCGGGCAGATAGAGGTACTTCTGGATGCTCTGGCCGAAGCCCTTGCCCAGCAGGCCGCCGGAGCCGATGGCGTAGAGGGACTGGATGGTCTGCCACCCAGCGTTCTGGGGGTCAGACCAGGGGTCGATGAAGGTGGACAGGCGCCGCGCCATGTAGTCGGTCTGGGTCATGATGAACCCCAGGGCGGCGCCCACCAGCCCGCCTCCGGCCACGAACCAGCCCCAGTGGATGCCGCCGGCGAAGAGGACGGCGGCGCCTCCGGCCAGGACGAGGATGGCGCCGGACATATGCGGCTCCAGGAGCAGCAGCACCGTCATCAAAAGCAGAACGCCCAGGTAGGGCAGCAGCTCCATAAACCCGATCCGATCCAGGAAGTTCAAAAACTTGCCCAGGGTCATCTTGGGGTTCCAGCGGACGCGCTTCTTCTCCGGCCGGCGGTCGGCCAGCTTGGCGGAAAAGTAGAGGATGACCCCCACCTTGGCGATCTCCGAGGGCTGGAACTGGAATCCGAGCAGGCGGATCCAGCGGTTGGCGCCGTTGCGGGTGATGCCGATGCCGGGCACCTTCACCAGCACCAGCAGCACGGCGGATAAGACCAGCCCCCACTTGGCCAGACGGCGCAGATACTGGTAGTCCACCCGTGAGACCAGAAACATGACGATGACCCCGCCCACGGCCAGGATGAGCTGGCTGCGGAAATAGGTGGCGGGGTCGCCGCTCTCGTAGTAGGCGGAGGCGAAGGAGGCGGAAAAGACGGTGATGACGCCGATGCCGGTGAGGAGCAGCACCAGCATCAAAAAGGGCAGGTCCACCGGCCCACCGGCCAGCTGCTGGCGGTAGGTCAGGTCCCGAAACCGTTTTCTTGCCACGCTCTTTTCCCCCCTTTCGGTCTGGATGAGATCCCCTCAGCGCACCAGGTTGGCAACGCCCCAGTACCCCAGGGCGCAGCCCACGCAGGAGACGGCGGTGAACACGGCCACCACCTTGTTCTCGCTCCACCCCTTCTTTTCAAAGTGGTGGTGCAGCGGCGCCATGAGGAAGATGCGCTTGCCGTGGGTGGCCTTGAAATAGAGCACCTGGATGATGTCGGACAGGGTCTCCAGAATGTAGACGATCCCCACGAAGATCAAGATCAGCGGCAGGTCCAGCGCGAAGGCCAGGCCGCACACCGCGCCGCCCAGAAAGAGCGAGCCGGTGTCCCCCATAAAGACCTTGGCGGGGTGGTGGTTGTAGAGCAAGAAGCCCACCAGGCAGCCCAGCAGGCAGGCGCTGAACGCCCCGTAGCCCACCTTGTTGTCCGTGCGGGCGGCCAGGGCGGCGAAGGTGAGCATCACCGGCAGCGTCACGCTGCTGCAAAGGCCGTCCACCCCGTCGGTGAGGTTCACGGCGTTCACCGTGCCCACCATCACCAGGGCGGCGAACACCAGGTAGACCGTCCGGGGCAGGTGCAGCTCGATGTCCAAGAAGGGAATGGCCAGGTCGGGGCGCAGATGGCCCAGCTTTTGCAGGATGACGATGAACAGAATGGAGGCCGCCAGCTGGAGCAGGAACTTGGCCGAGGCGGACAGGCCGGTGTTCTCCTTGTGGCGCAGCTTGGCAAAGTCGTCCAGAAAGCCGATGACCCCGAACACCGCGGCAAAGCCGAAGACGGTGAGGGCGGCCCAGTCGCCCTGCCAAATGCCCCAGGCCACGCTGACCGCCAGCGCGGCGGTGATGAACATCACGCCGCCCATGGTGGGGGTGCCCTGCTTGCTCATGTGCCACACAGGGCCGTCCGTCTTGATGGACTGGCCCACCTTCGCCCGGCGCAGGGCGGGCACCACCGCCAGGCCCAGCAGGGCGGTGACCACCAGCCCCACCGCGGCGCACAGTAACAGCTTTTGCAGCGTATCCACAGTTCCCTTCCCCTTTTATCTCTGATTTTTCACAACGTCGGCCACGATCTCCCGCTCGTCCATGTGGCGCTGGACGCCGTTCACCTCCTGATAGGTCTCGTGACCCTTTCCGGCCAGGAGGACGACGTCGCCCTTTTTCGCCATGGACATGGCAAGGGCGATGGCCTTGGCCCGGTCCGGCTCCACCACCGCCTTTGTCCCATCCGGGCGGAAGCCGGCCAGGACGTCCCGGATGATGGCGGCGGGTTCCTCGGTGCGGGGGTTGTCGGAGGTGACCACCGGCACGTCGGCCAGGCGCTGGGCGATCTGGCCCATGATGGGCCGCTTCATGGGGTCGCGATCCCCGCCGCAGCCGAAGACGCAGATCACCCGGCCGGAGGTGAAGCCCCGGACGGTGTTCAGGACGTTCTCCAGGGCGTCGGGGGTGTGGGCGTAGTCGATCAAAACGGTGTAGTCAAAGGGCGTGGGCACCACCTCTACCCTGCCCTTTACCCCGTGGACATGGGCCAGGGCCTGGGCGCAGGACTCCAGGGGCATACCCATAGCCAGACAGCAGGCCAGGGACCCCAGGGCGTTGTAGACGGAAAACCCGCCGGGGATGGGCAGGGTCACCCTGGTCAGCTCATCCCGGGTCAGCGCCTCAAACTCCACCTTCTGGGGGAAGAGGCGCACATTTTTCGCGGTGAGGTCGGCCTCGTTCCTGCCCACGGAGTAGGTGAACATGGGGCAGGCGCCCTGGGCGATGTAATACCGCCCGGCCTCGTCGTCCAGGTTCACAACGCCCACCTGGCACTGGGGGAACAGGAGCGCCTTGGCGTCCCGGTACGCCTCCATGGTCTTGTGAAAGTCCAGGTGGTCCTCGGTGAGGTTGGTGAACACCCCCGCCCGGAAGGTGAGGCCGTACACCCGCTGGAGGCACAGGGCGTGGGAGGAGACCTCCATGACCACATGGGTACACCCCGCCTGGTACATCCGGGAGAGCAGCTCCTGGAGTTCATAGGACTCCGGCGTGGTGCGGTGGGCGGGGATGACCTCGTCGCCGATGAGGTTCTGGTTGGTGCCCACCAACCCCACCTTGGCGCCTTCCACCCGCTCCAGCATCTCCTTGATGAGGTAGGTGGTGGTGGTCTTGCCGTTGGTGCCGGTGATGGCGATGAGGGTCATCTTATCCCCCGGCCGATCAAACCAGACGGCGCTGGCCTGGGCCAGCGCCTGCCGGGGGTCGGCTGCCGGGATGCACCGGGGATCCTCCACGCCGGGGGCGCAGACCACCGCCGCGGCGCCCTTGCGGAACGCCTCGTCGATGTACAGCCCCCCGTCGGTCTGGAACCCGGGGATGGCGAAAAAGAGCGCGCCCGGCTCCATGCGCCGGGTGTCCCAGGCGATGGAGGTGATCTCCACGTCCTGGGCGGCGGTGCTGACCAGTTCCTTTAAGCGCATCGTCGTCCCTTCCTTTCTCTGCCCGTCAGGTCTCCGGGCGGTAGTCGGTGACGTTCTCCACAAAGGTCACATCCACCACCGTCCCTGGGTCCACCATGGCCCCCGCGGGGATGGACTGGCTGGCGCAGAGGGTGGAGGAGGTGAAGAACTGGGCGGAACCCCCGCCGCGCATGAAGAGGTTTACCCGCTCCAGCGCCCGCCGCGTCTCGTCCGGGGTCTTGCCGGTGAGGTCGGGCACCTCCACCGGGTCGGTGGGTTTGTCCTCGCCCATGTAGACCAAGATCTCGCTGCCCTTGGGCAGGGCCGCCCCGGCGGCGGGGATCTGGCCGGTGACCTTGGCGCCGTCGCCGATCTTGCGGTAGGTGTACCCCAGCCGCTTGCACTCGCTGGCGGCGGTACTCTCGGAGTAGCCCACCAGGGGCGGCACGGTGCCGTCCGCGCCGGTGAGTTCCTCGGCGGAGTACTGCTTGTCAACGCCCAGGTAGTCCAGAATTTCCTTGATGAGCGGCCCGGCCATGGGCGCGCCCATGTTGCCGCCGGAGATATAGGTGCCGCCGGAGGTGTAGGAGCTGCCGGGGACCGCCGGCTTGGGGGTGTCGTAGGCCAACAGGACGATGACCTGGGGGTCGTTGGCCGGGGCCATACCCAGGAAGGAGACGATGTAGTCGTCCTCGTTCTGGTCGGCGCCGATCTTCTCGGAGGTGCCCGTCTTGCCGCCGATGCGGTAGCCGGCCTGGTAGGCGTTCCGGCCGGTGCCCTGCTTGGCGCCCACGACCTGCTCCAGCATCTCGCGGACGGTCTGGGAGGTCTCCTCGGAGATCACCTGGCGCACCTCGGTGACGGGGAAGGTGTCCACCACGTTGCCCTCGGAGTCGGTGGTGTAGTCCAGCACGTGGGGCACCATGAGGTGCCCGCCGTTGACCACGGCGGAGGCGGCGGTGATGAGCTGGATGGGGGTGATGCGGAAGGTCTGGCCGAAGGAGGCGGTGGCCAGAGAGGAGATGCCCTCGGCGCTCTCAAAGAAATCCCGGCTCCAGATGACCCCCTTGTTCTCGCCGTTGAGGTCGATGTCGGTTTTGTCCAGGAAGCCGAAGTCCTCCATGTAGTCGTAGAACTTCTCCGCCCCCAGGCGCTGGCCGATCTCGATGAAGGCGGGGTTGCAGGAGTTGCGCACCGCGTCGGCCAGGTTCTCCGCGCCGTGGCCGCTGCGCTGGGAGCAGTGGATGGTGCGGTCGGCCACCTGCTTGGAGCCGTTGCAGTAGAAGGAGGTGTTCTGGTTGACCACGCCCTCCTCCAGGGCGGAGGCCAGGACGATGGTCTTGAAGGTGGAGCCGGGTTCGTAGGTGTCGTTGACGCAGCGGTTGCGCCACTGCTCCAACTGGGCCTTGCCCAGCTCCCCCTTGTAGGTGTCCTCGTCCACGTTGGGGTCGGACTCCATCTGCTCCAGCCTCAGCTCCTCGTCGGGGTCGTAGACCTCAAAGGGTTCGTTCAGGTCGTAGCCGGGAGAGGAGGCCATGGCCAGGATGGCGGCGGTGTTGGGGTCCATGACGATACAGAAGCCGCCGTTGAGTACATCGTATTTCTCGATGCCCTCCTGGAGCGTCTTCTCCGCGTAGCCCTGGATGGTGGCGTTGATGGTCAGGTGGTGATCCCGGCCGTCCTGGGCGTCGATGAAGTTCTCGTACTGGCTGAGCATCTCGGTGCCCACGCCGTTTTTCGCCGTGACCACCCGGCCGGACACACCGGAGAGGGCTTTGTCGTAGATGAGTTCGGCGCCGTATAGCCCCTGGTTGTCCGCGCCGGTGAAGCCGATGACGTGGGAGGCCAGGGTGCCGTAGGGGTAGTAGCGCTTGCTGTCCGGCTCCAGGTAGACGCCGTTGCCCAGTTTGTTGTCCGCGATAAAGATCCGCACCTGCTCGCTCATGTCCTCTTCCATCTTCCGGCACAGGACCTCGTACTGGGAGTTCTCCTTCTCCATGCGCTTGAGGATGGTGTCCGTCTCCACGCCGGTGATCCGGCTCAGCCCCTGGGCGATAAAGGCCTTATTCAGGTTGGGGTTGGCCGTTTTCCCGGCGGCGATCTTCTTGTCGTTTTCCTCGATGGCGGCGTTCAGGTCCTTGGGGGAGAGGATGAGGTTCTGCACCGTGGCGGACATGGCCAGGATGTTGCCCTCATTGTCGTAGATGGTGCCCCGGTCGGCGCTGACGGTGAGGTCACGGGTCTGCTGATCCGTCGCCTTCTCCTGAAGCTCCTCGTGCTGGACGATCTGGAGCTGGTAGAGCCGCCCCACCAGGGGGATAAAGACGAACAGGCCAAACAGGCACATGAGGATGACCGTGCGCCAAAAGACCTTTTGCTTATTGTGCCGGTCGTCCGTGCGCTCCTGGGCCTTGGACCGGTTGGGTTCTTCCCGTCTCGCTGGCAACGCGTTCATCTCCTTTCAAACAAAGCGGGCGCAAGAAACCCAACTTCTCACGCCCGCTGCGGTGTTTGTATGTGGCCTGACGGCACGGCGCCGGCCCGGCCATCCCCCGCTCCGGGGAAATTCGGCTATGGGGATTGTATGGCCCGGTCACTGGAAAAATGCCACCAGGTTGCCCACTGTCTCCTTCACGCCGCTCCACAGCGTCTGGAGGGGAGACTCCCCCTGGGAGGCGTAGAACTGGGCGCTGTCCGGCTCCTGGATGTTCAACGTGACGATCTGTCCGGGCTGGGGCTGAACCATGGCGCCGGAGGCGGTGACCTGCTCCTCCACGCTCTTCAGGTCGAAGGCCAGCTCGTACTGGGCGGTGAGCTTGGCGTGCTCCTCGGCCAGGGTGGTCTCCTCCTGGCGCAGCTTGACGATCTCGTTGGAGGTCTTGGCCAGCTGGGCGTAGTTCACCAGCAGCAGCACCGCCAGCACCGCCACCAGCGCGAAGCCCAGCACCGCCGTGGGGGCGACATAGCCCGCCGGGCGCACCCGGACGCGCTCTCTGGCGGCGACCCGTTCCCGGGGGCGGACCAGGGGTTCCCGGCGCTCCTCCCGGCGAGGGGCGTATGCCGGGTCGTAGGCCACGTTGCCGTAGACCCGATAGCGGTCGGTTCGCTTTGCCCGCGCTGTCGCCATACTTCCTCTTCCTCTCTTTTCCAATTCCGTGTCCCTGTCCGGGACTTGCTCTTACAACTTCTCCGCCACCCGCAGTTTAGCGCTCCGGGAGCGGGGGTTTCGCTCCAGCTCCTCCTCCGAGGGGAGGATGGGCTTTTTGTTCACAAGCTTCGCCCTGGGCTTCTTCCCGCAGACGCACACCGGGAAATCCGGCGGGCAGGTGCAGCCCTCGCACCAGCGGCGGTAGGCGGTCTTCACCAGCCGGTCCTCCAGGGAGTGGAAGCTGATCACCGCCAGGCGTCCGCCGGGCGCCAGGCGGTCCAAGGCCGCCTCCAGCATCTGCTCGATGGCCTCCAGCTCGCCGTTGACGGCGCAGCGGATGGCCTGGAAGCTGCGCTTGGCGGGGTGCTGTTTCTCCCGCAGGGCCGCCGGGGGCATGGCCGAGCGGATCACCTCCACCAGCTCCAGGGTGGTCTGGATGGGGGCTTCCTCCCGGCGGCGGACGATCTTCTGGGCGATGGCGGGGGCGCAGCGCTCCTCGCCGTAGGCGTAGAGGATGCGGCGCAGCTCCTCCTGGGGCCACTGGTTCACCACCTGCCAGGCGGTGAGGGCTTGGGTCTCGTCCATGCGCATATCCAGCGGGGCGTCTTTCATGTAGGAGAACCCCCGCTTGGGGTCGTCCAGCTGGGGGGAGGACACCCCCAGGTCAAAGAGCATCCCGTCCGCCTGGGCCACGCCGGCCTCGTCCAGGAGGCGGGGCAGGTCGCTGAAATTGCCGTGGATGAGGGTGACCTTGTCCATCTGCCCCTCCAGCCGCCGGGGGGCGGCCTCCAGGGCGGCCAGGTCCCGGTCGATGCCGATGAGCCGACCGGTGGTCAGGGCCTTGGCGATCTCCCGGGCGTGCCCGGCACGGCCCAGGGTACCGTCCACGTACACCCCGTCGGGGCGTAGGTTCAGGGCGCGGATGCACTCCCTGAGCAGAACGCTCTCGTGGCGCAGCTCCTCCGCCATCAGTAGTCCATGGCCTCCATGAGCTGAGCCATGCGCTCCGGGGTCATCTCCTCGTCGCTGTCGCGCCAGGTCTGGGCGTCCCAGATCTCCGCCCGATCGTGGACGCCGATGATGGCCACGTCCTTGGTGATCCCGGCGTACTGCTTGAGCCGGGCGGGGATGTTGATCCGCCCCTGGGAGTCCGGGCGGCACTTGACGGCGTTGGCAAACAGCGGGCGCATCTCCCGTGTGCGGGTGACGGGCAGGGCGGCGAACTTCTCCGTGAAGCGCTGCCAGCTGGCCTCCGGGTAGAGGGCCAGGCACCGGTCGATGCCCATGGTGAGGTAGCACTCCGGCCCCAGATCGTCCTGGAGCTTGGCGGGGAGCATGAGCCGATCCTTGGCGTCCAGTCCGCGCTCAAACGTGCCGGTGATGCTGCCCATATTCCCTCGCCTCCTTCCCCACTTTCCTCCAAAAGGGGGCACTAACCCCCCACATTGTCCCACTTCGCTTTTTAGTATAACCGCTCGCTCCGGGAAATGCAAGGATTTTTTTACAATTCTCCAATCATTTTTTCCTTTTGGCCGCTAAAATTGTGAAAAATCCATATCTTGTACGAACTCAAACCCCGCGCCACAAGATGTAGAACAGCGCCGTTTGACGGTGGGGCGGAAAACGTGCTATACTCCTTTTATATTGTAACAAGGGGGGTGAAGGCGGTGGACGAGCTGGACGAGTTGGTCATCCCTCTTCTGGGGTGGTACCGGGAGAACCGCCGGGACCTCCCCTGGCGGCAGCCCGGGCCGGACGGGCGGCCGGAGGCGTACCGGGTGTGGGTGTCGGAGATCATGTTGCAGCAGACCCGTGTGGCCGCTGTGACGGACTACTACCGGCGCTTTTTGGAGCAATTTCCCACCGTGGAGGCCCTGGCGGAGGCAGACGAGGACCGGCTGATGAAGTGCTGGCAGGGTCTGGGGTACTACACCAGGGCCAAAAACCTCCGCCGGGCCGCCCAGGTCATCCGGGACGCGCACGGCGGCGTCTTCCCCGGCGACTATGACGCCATTCGGGCGCTCCCCGGCGTGGGGGACTACACCGCCGGCGCCATCGCCTCCATCGCCTTCGGCCTGCCCCGGGCCGCCGTGGACGGAAACGTGCTGCGGGTGGTCTCCCGCCTCACCGCCGACTTCGCCGACGTCACCGCCCCCGGAACGCGGCGGGCGGTGGCCCGGCGCCTGGAGGCGGTGATGCCCGCCGCCGCGCCGGGGGAGTTCAACCAGGCGCTCATGGAACTGGGCGCCACCGTCTGCCTGCCCAACGGCGCGCCGCTGTGCGGGAACTGCCCGGCCAAAGGGTCTTGCAGGGCGCGCCGGGAGAAGCTGACGGATGTTCTGCCCGTAAAACCCGCGAAGAAACCGCGGCGGGTGGAGGAGCGGCGGGTCTATCTGCTCTTTCGCCCCGGGCGGGTGGCCCTGCGGCGGCGGCCGGAGAAGGGGCTGCTGGCGGGGCTGTGGGAGTTTCCCAACACCCTGGAGGGGGAGGCGCTCCCCCTGGCGCTGCCCCCGGTGACCTTCGTGGGGGCGGCCCGGCACATCTTCACCCACATCCAGTGGCACATGACCGGCTGGGCCGGGACGCTGGAGGGCGACCTCCTCCCCGACGGCTGGGTGTGGGCGGACAGGGAGGCGCTGCGGGCGACCTACTCCGTCCCCAGCGCCTTCGCCGCCTTTCTGGACAAGGCGCTGGCCGCGCTGGACGAGGAGGCGAGGGCATGATCTGCAACCTCTGCCCCCGCCGGTGCGGGGCAGCGCGGGACGAGACCTCCGGCTCCGGCCGGTGCCGACAGCCCAGCCTCCCGGTGGTGGCGCGGGCGGCGCTCCACCGCTGGGAGGAGCCGGTGATCTCCGGCGAGAGGGGCGCGGGGACGGTGTTCTTCTCCGGCTGCTGTCTGGGCTGCGTCTTCTGCCAGAACGAGGTCATCAGCCATCGGGACTTTGGCAAGGTCATCACCGTGGAGCGCCTGGCGGAAATTTTCCGGGCGCTGGAGGCCCAGGGGGCGCACAACATCGACCTGGTGAACCCCACCCACTTCGCCCACCTTCTGCCCCGTGCCATTGAACAAAGCGGGGTCTCCATCCCCTTCGTCTGGAACTCCGGGGGCTACGACCGCCCGGAGGTGGTCCGCGCCCTGGCCCCGTACATCTCCATCTGGCTGCCCGACCTGAAGCACCTCTCTTCGGAGCGGGCCGCCCGGTACTGCGGCGCCCCGGACTACCCCCAGGCCGCCCAGGCGGCGATCCAGGCGATGTATCAGGCTGCCGGCCCTGTGGCGGTGGAAAACGGGCTTATGCGGCGCGGCGTTCTCATCCGCCACCTGCTCCTCCCCGGCGGCCTGGCGGAGGCCAAGGCGGTGATGGACTGGGTGGCCGGGGCCTTCCCCCCAGGGGACGTGCTCTTCTCCCTCATGGGCCAGTATCTCCCCCTGGGCCGGGCGGCGGACTACCCGGAAATCGACCGCGCCCTGCGGCCCAGCGAGCTGAAAAGCGCCGTCGCCTACCTGGAGGCGCTGGGCCTGCCCGGCTTCACCCAGGACGCCGCGGCGGCGGAGGCGGGCTATATCCCCGCGTTCGATCTGACGGGGGTGTGATGGCGTCCGTCAGGAGCTGAACAGAAAGAGGCGGGGGTGCGATGAAGAAACCGGGAGAGCGCATCGCGCGGGAGGGCGTGCGGTCCTGCTGAAAAACGACAAGCGGCGGCCCGTCCAGATGGCAGGCCGCCGCTTTGTCTGTTTATCTCTGGGTGTGGTCGCTTACCCGATCCGGGTGAGGGTCATGGGGAACATCCCGGCAAACTCCGAGTCCTCCCCCACCGCCCCCTGGAGGGTCATCACGTCCCCGTCCAGGGTGTAGGTGTAGTACGACTCAGGATCCACCCGGTTGTCCAGGCCGTCGGACAGGTAGAGCTTGCCGTCCTTCGCCTGGTAGTTGCCCTCGCCGCCGGCATCGCCAAGGGACTGGGTGATGGCCTCGGCGTCAAACATGGTGTCCACCATCTCGTCCAGGGTGATGCCGCTCGCCTGGAAGAACTCGTCCACGGTCATCTCCACGCCCTCTTCGGCCAGCATCCGATCCACGTAGGCGGGCAGGCCCTCCCGCATCTCCGCCTTCAGGCCATCCACCGCGTCGGACATGGCGTCCGTGTTCACCTGGAGGGTGTAGGTGCCGTCCTCCTTGAAGTTAAAATCCATGGTCACGGCGAAGGAGCCGATCTGAAGGTCGTCCATGTCGGCGGCGGCCAGCTGGTCGTTGATCAGGTCGTTCATCTCCATCTCCAGCTCCCAGGCGCCCAGCACGTCGCTCTTTTTGCCGCCGCACCCGGCCAGCAGGCCCACCAACAGCGCCGCGCTCAGCGCCAGGGCAAGTACTTTTTTCATCCTTCTCTTCCTCCTCATTATTTTTTGCCAAAAGGCAAAGGAACGTTACTATTTTACTCCACAAGTGGGGAAATGTCAAGTCTTTCCGCCTCCCCCGCCCTTTTTCCCCCCTCTCCCCCTGGGGCAAATTTTAAAAAAGGCTTGATTCTTCCGGGGGAGCGTGCTATAATACCCGTTGCCGAGAGCGGCGATACGCGTCCGTAGTTCAATTGGATAGAGCGTCAGATTCCGGTTCTGAATGTTGGGGGTTCGAGTCCCTTCGGGCGTACCAAAACAGGCTTTCCGTCCTGGACGGAAAGCCTGTTTTGTCGTCTTACGATGGGCCGTGCGCTGTGGCAGGCCGCGAAAAAATCAAAGGAGGGGCCAGCGGCCCCTCCTTTGAACACTTTACCCCAGCAGGAGCTTGTCGTCCGCCTCGTCGGAGCCGCTGGCCTGGCTGAACAGGGACAGCAGGCGCTCCACGGTGAGCTTGCGCTTCTCCTCGCCGGAGACGTCCACCACGATCTTCCCCTCGTACATCATAATGAGGCGGTTGCCGTGGGCGATGGCGTCGCGCATATTGTGGGTGATCATCAGGGTGGTGAGCTTGTCCCGGCCCACGATCTTCTCGGTGGTCTCCAGCACCTTGGCCGCCGTCTTGGGGTCCAGGGCGGCGGTGTGCTCGTCCAGGAGGAGGAGCTTGGGCTTCTGGAGGGTGGCCATGAGCAGGGTCAGCGCCTGGCGCTGGCCGCCGGAGAGGAGGCCCACCTTGGAGGTCAGCCGGTTTTCCAGGCCCAGGTCCAAAATCTTCAGCAGCTCCTTGTAGTTCTCCCGCTCCTCCCGGCTGATGCCGGTGCGCAGGGTGCGCGCCTTGCCCCGGCGCATGGCCAGGGCCAGGTTCTCGTCGATCTGCATGGTGGCGGCGGTGCCCATCATGGGGTCCTGGAAGACCCGGCCGATGTACTTTGCCCGCTTGTGCTCGGAGAGCTTGGTGACGTCGGTGCCGTCGATGGAGATGGTGCCCTCGTCCACGAGCCAGGTGCCGGCGATGGCGTTGAGCAGGGTGGATTTTCCCGCGCCGTTGCCGCCGATAACGGTGACGAAGTCGCCGTTGTCCAGGTGGAGGTCCACGCCCCGCAGGGCGGTCTTCTCGTTCACCGTTCCGGCGTTAAAGGTCTTCCAGATGCCTTTGATGTCAAGCATTGGGCAGCCCTCCCTTCTTCACGGGCTTGGAGAGGTACTTCCCCTTCCAGTAGGGCACGGTGAGGAAGATGGCCACAATGACGGCGGAGATCAGCTTCAGGTAGTTGGTGTTGATGTTGCTCAGGCTGATGACCGCCTGGATGACCATGTAGTAGATGATGGCGCCGAAGGAGACGGCCAGCAGGTTGAGGGCGAAGTTGCGGAAGATCTTGGAGAAGATCACCTCGCCGATGATCACGGCGGCCAGACCGATGACGATGGCGCCGCGGCCCATGCTGGCGTCGGCAAAGCTCTGGTACTGGCTGAGCAGGGCGCCGGACAGGGCCACCAGGCCGTTGGAGAGCATCAGGCCCAGCACCTTGGTCACGTCGGTGTTGATGCCCTGGGCCCGGGCCATGTTGCCGTTGGCGCCGGTGGCCCGGAGGGCAGAACCCAGCTCGGTGCCGAAGAACCAGTAGAGCACGGCGATGACCACCAGGGTGAACACCCCCACCACCACGATGGGGTGGCGATAGAAGGGCATGGAGCCGTCGCCCACGCTGGTGACGAACCGCAGGGAGACCCACAGCTTATTCAGGTTGGCCGTGTCGTTCACATTGATGGAGACGTTGGCCTTCATCCCCATGACCGCCAGGTTCACCGACCACAGCCCCAGCTGGGTCAGGATGCCGGACAGGATGGCGGGGATGCCGCAGAAGGTGTGCAGCAGCCCGGTGGCCAACCCCGCCGCCAAGCCCGCGCCAAAGGCGGCCAGCAGCGCCACCGGCACGGGCACCCCCGCGCCGAACAGCATCACGAAGACGGCGCCGCCGGTGCAGAAAGAGCCGTCCACCGTCAGGTCGGCCACGTCCAGTATCTTATAGGTGATGTATACGCCGATGGCCATGATGCCCCAGATCAACCCCTGGGACGCGGCTCCCGGCAGCGCGCCGATAAAGTTGGCCACATCGATCCCCCCTCGGTTCTGTCCGCGGGGCGGCCCGCGGAGCGTGTCAGCAGTTGTTTTCTCTCATAAACGGCGGGAAAGGGGAAACCCCTTTCCCGCCGTTTGTCGTATGGTAGTTATTCCGCCCTTGGCTCAGGCCTCGATGGCCTCGTAGCCCTCGGGAGCGGTGAGACCCAGCGCCTCGCACATGGCGGGGTTGTACTTGGGGGTGAAGTTGGCGGCGTAGCCGATGGGGGTGGCGGTGATGTCGGCCTCGCCGGTGAGGATCTGAGCGGCCATCTCGCCGGTGGCGTAGCCCAGGTCATAGTAGCTGATGGACAGGGTGGCCACGCCGCAGCCGGCGCAGATGCCCTCCTCGCCGCAGAAGACGGGGAGCTTGCCGTGGCAGATGTTGTCGATGATGCCGGTGTTGGAGGCGCAGGTGTTGTCGGTGGGGACGTAGAGGACGTCGCTGTTGTCCGCGGCGGTCTGGCACACGGCGGCCACGTCGTTGGAGTCGGAGAAGGCGTACTGGGTGCAGGTGTAGCCCAGATCCTCCAGGTAGCCCTGGACGGTGTCCACCTGGTACTGGCTGTTGGGCTCGTTAGAGCAGTAGAGCAGGCCCACGTTGGTGGCGTCCGGGCACCACTCCTTGATCATAGCGGCCTGCTGATCCAGGGGCGCCAGGTCGGAGGTGCCGGAGATGTTGTTGCCCACGGTGCCGGAGAAGTTCTCAATGCCCAGGGCCACGCCGTACTCGGTGACGGAGGTGCCCAGCACGGGGATGTCCGCGGTGGCGGTGGCGGCGGCCTGGAGGGCGGGGGTGGCGTTGGCCATGATCAGATCCACGCCCTCAGCCACAAAGGCGTTGGCGATGGTGGCGCAGGTGGCGGGGTCATTGGCGGCGTTCTGGTAGTCAAACTCCACCTGGCCGGGCAGCAGCTCGTTGAGCGCGTCCTGGAAGCCCTGGGTGGCGGCGTCCAGCGCGTCGTGGGTGACCAGCTGGGAGATGCCCACCAGGTAGGTCTCACCGGCGGTCTCGCCCTCAGCGGGGGCGACGGACTCGGCGGGGGCGGCGGACTCAGCGGGAGCGGCGGACTCGGCGGGGGCGGCCTCCTTGCCGCAGGCGGCCAGGCCCAGGGCCATGACCAGCGCCAGGGCCAGACAGAGAATACGAGACATCTTCTTCATTTCTGTGTGTTCCTCCTTGATTGATGTTGTCGTGCACTTTAGCACGTTGTAGTGCAAAAGACACCGTAAAACATTATAGTACCCTCCCCCAAAATTGTCAATAGGTATTGGTGGAAAAAAGGGCCGGGACGGCCAGAAAATGGCCGTCCCGGTCTATTTCCCCACGCAAAAGCGCTGAAAGATGCGCTCCACCATGTCCTCCCGGAGGTTCTTCCCGCTCAGCTCCCCCAGGGCGGAGAGCGCCTCCTCCCCGTCGGTGAGCAAAAAGTCGGGGGTCACCCCCGCCCGGTGGGCGGCCAGGGCGCGCTCCACCGCCTCCAGCGCCCGGCGGGCGGCCTCCATCTGCCGGAGGTTGGCCAGCATCCCCTCGCCCCCGCTCTCCCCCTGGGGGAAGCGGCGGGCAATTTCGTCCTCCAGCTCCTTCAGCCCCTGCCCCGTCTTGGCGCTGACGGCCATAGCCCCGGGGCGGGGCGGGCGGTGGTAGAGGTCGGCCTTGGTGTCCAGCAAGAGGACCTGGCGGCCCTCCGCCTCGGCCTGGGCGGCCAGGGCGGCGTCCTCCTCGTCCAGCGACCCGCCCAGGTCCCGGAGGATCAGCACCAGCGCGGCGCCCTCCATAGCCCGGCGGGAGCGCTCCACCCCCAGGCGCTCCACCGGGTCGTCGGTGTCCCGCAGGCCGGCGGTGTCGGTGAGGCGCAGGAGCACGCCCCCCAGCAGGCAGGTCTCCTCCACCGTGTCCCGGGTGGTGCCGGGGAGGTCGGCGACAATGGCCCGGTCGTAGCCCACCAGGGCGTTGAGCAGGGTGGACTTCCCCGCGTTGGGCTTGCCCACGATGGCGGTGGGCACCCCCTCCCGGCGGTACTTCCCCCGCTCATAGGTGGCCAGCAGCCCGCGCAGGCGGGCTGCCGCCGTCTCCAGCGCCGTCTCCACCGTCTCCGGGGTGAAGGGCGCCAGGTCCTCGTCGGGGTAGTCCAGGGAGGCGTGGAAGTGGGCCAACAGCTCCAAAAGCCCGTCGTACACCTCCTCCACCCGCCGGGAGAGGGCGCCCCCCAGCTGGGCGGCGGCCTGCCGCGCGGCGGCGGGGCTGGGGGCGTCGATGAGGTCGGCCACCCCCTCCGCCTCCATCAGGTCCAGCTTGCCGTTGAGGAAGGCCCGGCGGGTGAATTCCCCCGGCCCCGCCTGGCGCACCCCCTGGGCGAACAGGGCGGCCAGGGCCAGGGTGAGCACCATGGGCGAGCCGTGGCAGTGGAGCTCGGCGGCGTCCTCCCCGGTGTAGCTGTGGGGGGCGGGGAAAAAGACGGCCAGGGCGTGATCCAGCGTCCCGCCCTCCCCATCGGTCAGCGTCCCCAGGGTGAGTTGGCCGGGACGGCCCGTGCCGAAAGGCTTTCCGCTGTCCGGCGCGAACACCTTTGCCACGGCCCGGATGCACCCCGCCCCGGACAGGCGGATCACGCCGATGGCGGCACGCGCCCCGCCGGTGGCGATGGCGGCGATGGCTTCCTCCACTCCTGTTCCCTCCCTGTCATTTTTGTGTAACTTTTTTTCCATAACGGGTTGACAAGATTTTATGTCAACCAATTTTTCCCGATTTTTCCCACCCGTCCAGGGACGGGATGTGGAAAAGTCTGTGGAAATGTGGAAAGACCGCCCCGCCTGCGGGGGTTCCCCCCGAGCCGAACTTTTGTGGAGGGGTCAAAGGGGGCTGTCTTCGCCGATGTAAAAAATCGTTATGGGTAAACCAACCAGGCTAACCGGGATTAGCCATTTGGCCCAGAGAGTGGGGCCGCCCGGTGCGGACGGCCCCAAAAATCCCCATTTTCCCAGGCGTTCAGACCTCCATGATCACCGGCAGGATCATGGGGTTGCGCTTGGTCTTTTTATAGAGGTAGTCCCCCAGCTCGTCCTTGAGCTGGGTGCGGATGGCGGCCCAGTCGGTGCCGTAGCGGCCCACCGCGTCCTCCACCGACGCGACGGCCTCCCGGCGCAGCTCCTCCATCAAGCCCTCCGACTCCTTGACGTAGATGAAGCCCCGGGTGAGCACGTCCGGCCCGGAGATGAGCGCGCCGTCCTCGGCGGACAGGGCGCAGGAGACCACGATCATGCCGTCCTCCGCCAGGTGCTTGCGATCGCGCAGAACCACGCTGCCCACGTCGCCCACGCCGTAGCCGTCCACAAAGACCCGCCCCGCGGGGACGGTGCCGGTGATCCGGGCGGAGCCGGGGGTGAGTTCGATGACCTTGCCGATGTCGGAGATGATGATGTTTTTGGCCTCCATGCCCATCTCCCGAGCCAGCTTGGCGTGGGCCTTGAGCATCCGCTGCTCCCCGTGGACGGGGATGAAGAAGCGGGGCTTGACCAGGGCGTGGATGATCTTCAGCTCGTCCTGGCAGGCGTGGCCGGAGACGTGGAGGGCGCGCTCCCGCTCGTTGATGACCTCCGCGTCCTTGCGGTATAGCTCGTTGATGACGTTGCCGATGCTGTTCTCGTTGCCGGGGATGGCGGAGGCGGAGATGATGACCCGGTCGCCGGCCTGGATGTCGATCTGCTTGTGGGTGTTGAAGGCCATGCGGGTGAGGGCGGACATGGTCTCCCCCTGGCTGCCGGTGGTGATGACACAGACCTTCTCGTTGGGCAGATTTTTGATGTGGGCCAGGTCCACCATGGTGTTGGCCGGGATGGTCATGTAGCCCAGCTCCGTGGCCACCTTGATGGCGTTTTCCATGCTCCGGCCGGTGATGGCCACCTTCCGGCCGTACTTCACCGCCACGGAGATGATCTGCTGGATGCGGTCGATGTTGGAGGCGAAGGTGGTGACGATGATGCGCTGCTCACAGCCCCGGAACAGCTCGTCAAAGCTGGCGCCCACGCTGCGCTCCGACTTGGCAAAGCCGGGCCGCTCCACGTTGGTGGAGTCGCACAGCAGGGCCAGCACCCCCTCCTTGCCCAGCTGGCCCAGGCGGCTGAGGTCGATCATGCCGCCGGAGACGGGGGTGGGGTCGATCTTCAGGTCGCCGGTGTGGACGCACACGCCCACGGGGGTGCGGATGGCGAAGGCCACCGCGTCGGCGATGGAGTGGTTCACGTGGATGAACTCCACGGCGAACCGACCCGCCCGGACTACCTCGCCGGCCTCGCAGGTGATGAGCTTCACCTTGTCCAGCAGCCGGTGCTCCTCCAGCTTCAGGCGCACCAGCCCGGCGGTGAGCCGGGTGGCGAAGATGGGCGCCTTCACGCTGCGCAGCAGGTACGGGAGGGAGCCGATGTGATCCTCGTGGCCGTGGGTGAGGAAGATGCCCCGGATCTTGGAGGCGTTCTGGATGAGATAGGTGAAGTCGGGGATGACCACATCCACGCCGTACATATCCGTGTCCGGGAAGCCCATGCCCACGTCCACCAGGATGATGTCTCCCCCGAACTCGTAGACCGTCAGGTTCTTGCCGATCTCGTTGAGTCCGCCCAGGGAAATGATCTTCAGTTTTTCTGCCATAAATTTACTCCTTTTTTTAGCCTTGGGCACGGCAAAACAACACCGGCGCGGCCCTCGGTCTGTCTACCGAGTCCGCGCTAGCGCGCCGCGCCCGCATGGGGGTGTGGTATGTTCCGCGTTTCCTGGAATAATACCTTCTGTCAACAACGCCTGCCTGTGCAGGCGGGAAAGCCTTGTATGCAGGAGTATTATAGCACAGGGCGGAGGAAATGTATACCATTATTTTTTCGGTTCATATTTAATTTACAAAGAAAGCTATTGACAATTCCTCTTTCTGGTGGTAGCATTAGCACTCGGAAAGAATGAGTGCTAAATCCACCCCAAAGGAGGCGGACGGACATGGACCTGACCGAGCGGCAAAAGCGCGTCCTGCGCGCCGTGGTGGAGCTGTATATCGACACCGCCGAGCCTGTCGGCTCCAAGGCCATCCTGGAACACTCCGACCTGAACGTCTCCTCCGCCACCGTCCGCAACGAGCTGGCCGAACTCACCGCCCTGGGCCTGTTGGAGCAGCCTCACACCTCCGCCGGGCGGGTGCCCGCCCCCAAGGGCTACCGGTTCTACGTCAACGCCCTTATGGAGGAGCACCGCCTGTCCGTCCAGGAGACGGAGCGGCTCAACGAGGCGCTCCACCTGAAGATGCGGGAGCTGGACCGGGTGATGGACGAGGCCGGACGGGTGGTCTCCCAGCTCACCCGCTACCCCGCCTTCGCCCTCTCCTCGGGCACGCCCCGGGTGACGGTGAAGCGCTTCGACGTGCTGATGGTGGAGCGCAACGCCTTCATCGCCGTGGTGATGACCGACAACGACCACCTCTCCAACCACCTCTTCCGCCTGCCCCAGCCGTTGGAGCGCAGCCAGCTCCAACTCCTGGCCGCCCTGCTCAACGGCTCCTTCACCGGCCTCACCCTGGAGGAGTTCACCCCCCAGCTGGTCCGCTCCGCCGCCCAGGCCCTGGGCGACGAGCTGGGGCTGGTGCCCATGGTGATCTCCTTCACCATGGAGGTGCTGGAGGAGCAGCGGGGCAAGCTGGTGCGCACCGCCGGGCTGGACAGCCTCTTTGCCCACCCGGAGTACCAGGACCTCTCCAAGGCCCAGCCGCTGATGCGCTACCTGGCCCAGGCGGAGAATGTGGAGTCCCTCACCGTCCCGGAGGGGCAGAACACCAGCATCCTCATCGGCCCGGAGAACGTCCACGAGGCGCTGAAGGACTCCAGCGTGGTGCTGGCCACCTACGACATGGGGGACAACACCAAGGGGGTCATCGGCGTGGTCGGCCCCACCCGGATGGACTACGCCACCGTGCTGGCCCGGCTGGAATACGTGGCCCAGGGCTTGAGCCACCTCTTCGAGCAGAGCCAACTGCCCCACCCCGCGAAGAAGGAGGATAGCGACCAATGAGCGAGAAGAAAAAGAAACGCCGGCCGGCCGGGGAAGCCGCGCCGGAGACCGCGCCGGCGGAGACGGCTCCGGAGACCGAGGCCGCCGAGACCCAGGAGGCCCAGGCCGATCCCCTCCAGGCCCAGCTGGAAGCCCTCCAGGCCCAGCTTTCTGACCAGAAGGACCAGTACCTCCGGCTGTGCGCGGAGTACGACAACTACCGCAAGCGCACCGCCAAGGAGAAGGAGACCACCTGGGCTGCCGCCACCGGCCAGGCCGCCAAGGCCATCCTCCCGGTCTACGACAACCTGGAGCGGGCGCTGAAGCAGGAGACCGCCGACGAGGCGTACCGCAAGGGCGTGGAGATGACCATGGCCCAGCTCAAAAAGGTCTTGGCCGAGCTTGGCCTGGAGGAGATCCCCGCCCTGGGCCGGCCCTTTGACGCCGCCCTCCACAGCGCGGTGATGCACGTGGACGACCCGGAGCTGGGCGAAAACATTGTCAAAGAGGTCTATCAGACCGGCTTTAAGCTGGGGGACAGCGTGATCCGCTACGCCATGGTCGTGGTGGCCAACTAGCCTGTCACCCCCGGCACATTCCAACGTAATCTGAAAAATGGAGGTATACAACTATGTCTAAGATCATCGGTATCGATCTGGGTACGACCAACTCCTGCGTGGCGGTGATGGAGGGCGGCGAGGCCGTGGTCATCCCCAACGCGGAGGGCAACCGCACCACCCCCTCGGTGGTGGCCTTCTCCAAGGACGGCGAGCGGATGGTGGGCCAGGTGGCCAAGCGCCAGGCCATCACCAACCCCGACCGCACCATCTCCTCCATCAAGCGGGAGATGGGCAGCACCTACAAGGTCACCATCGACTCCAAGTCCTACACCCCCCAGGAGATCTCCGCCATGGTGCTCCAGAAGCTGAAGGCGGACGCGGAGGCCTACCTGGGTCAGAGCGTCACCGAGGCGGTGATCACCGTCCCCGCCTACTTCACCGACGCCCAGCGCCAGGCCACCAAGGACGCCGGCAAGATCGCCGGGCTGGACGTGAAGCGCATCATCAACGAACCCACCGCCGCGGCCCTGGCCTACGGCGTGGACAAGGAGACCGCCCAGAAGATCATGGTCTACGACCTGGGCGGCGGCACCTTCGACGTGTCCATCCTGGACATTGACGAGGGGGTCATCGAGGTCCTGGCCACCGCCGGCAACAACCGCCTGGGCGGCGACGACTTCGACAAGTGCGTCATGGACTGGATGGCCGAGGAGTTCAAGAAGGCCGAGGGCATCGACCTCACGACCGACAAGGTGGCCATGCAGCGCCTCAAGGAGGCCGCCGAGAAGGCCAAGATCGAGCTGTCCGGCGTCACCAGCTCCAACATCAACCTGCCCTATATCACCGCCGACGCCGCCGGCCCCAAGCACCTGGACCTGACCCTCACCCGGGCCAAGTTCGACCAGCTCACCGCCCATCTGGTGGAGGCCACCGCCGGCCCTGTCCGCCAGGCCATGAGCGACGCCGGCCTCTCCGGCGACCAGATCTCCAAGGTCCTGATGGTGGGCGGCTCCAGCCGCATCCCCGCGGTGCAGGACATGGTCAAGAAGCTCACCGGCAAGGAGGGCTTCAAGGGCATCAACCCCGACGAGTGCGTGGCCCTGGGCGCGGCGCTTCAGGGCGGCGTGTTCACCGGCGACACCAAGGACCTGCTGCTGCTGGACGTCACCCCCCTGTCCCTGGGCGTGGAGACCCTGGGCGGCGTGATGACCAAGCTCATCGAGCGCAACACCACCATCCCCACCAAGAAGTCCCAGATCTTCACCACCCCCGCGGACAACCAGACCTCCGTGGAGGTCCACGTCCTCCAGGGCGAGCGGGAGATGGCCCGGGACAACAAGAGCCTGGGGATGTTCTCCCTGGACGGCATCGCCCCCGCCCGCCGGGGCGTGCCCCAGATCGAGGTCACCTTCGACATCGACGCCAACGGCATCGTCAACGTCTCCGCCAAGGACCTGGGCACCGGCAAGGAGCAGCACATCACCATCACCTCCTCCACCAATATGTCCAAGGAGGACATCGACAAGGCGGTCCGGGAGGCGGAGCAGTTCGCCGCCGAGGACGCCAAGAAGAAGGAGGAGATCGAGATCCGCAACAGCACCGACCAGATGGTCTACCAGACGGAGAAGACCCTGGCCGACCTGGGCGACAAGCTGGACGCCGCCGACAAGGCCAGCGTGGAGGCCGCCCTCAACAAGGCCAAGGAGGCCCTGAAGGGTACCGACACCGCCGCCATCAAGGCCGCGGGGGAGGAGCTGAGCAAGGTCTTCTACCCCATCTCCGAGAAGCTCTACCAGCAGCAGGCCCAGGCCGGCGCCGCCGGTCAGCCCGGCGCCGCCCCCGGCGGGGCCGCTCCGGGGGGCGACCCCAACGTGGTGGACGCGGACTACGAGGTCGTGGACCCCGACAAGCAGTAAGACATCTGACCCCAGGGCGGGGGCGGAGGAGTGACCTCCGCCCCTCTCCCCATGTTGTGAGGTGAGTCAACATGCCCGAACAAAAGCGGGATTACTACGAGGTCCTGGGCGTGGCCCGGACCGCCTCCGCCGACGAGATCAAGAAGGCCTACCGCCGGAAGGCCAAGGAGTGCCACCCCGACCTCCACCCCGGCGACAAGGCCGCCGAGGCGCGGTTCAAGGAAGTCAATGAGGCCTACGAGGTGCTCTCCGACAGCGACAAGAAAGCCCGCTACGACCAGTTCGGCCACGCCGGGGTGGATCCCAACTTCAACCCCGGCGGTGGCTTTGGCGGCGGGTTCGGCGGCGGCTTCGGCGGGTTTGAGGACCTGGATCTGGGCGACCTCTTCGGCTCCTTCTTCGGCGGCGGGTTCGGCGGCGGCCAGCGCCGCCCCAGCGGCCCCCAGAAGGGGGAGTCCCTGCGGGCGCGGGTCACCCTCACCTTTGAGGAGGCGGCCTTCGGCTGCGAAAAGGAGCTGAACATCACCCGGAACGACGCCTGCGAGACCTGCCACGGCACCGGCTGCGCCCCCGGCACCACCGCGGAGACCTGCTCCAAGTGCCACGGCTCCGGCGTGGTGCGCATCCAGCGGGGCGGCGGGAGCTTCGCCTTCTCCACCACCGCCCCCTGCGACGTCTGCCACGGCACCGGCAAGGTCATCCACACCCCCTGCAATACCTGCCACGGCGCCGGGTCGGTGCGCCGCCAGCGGCGCATCCACGTCACCATCCCCGCGGGCATCGACGACGGTCAGGCGGTCTCCCTCCACGGCCAGGGCAACGCGGGAAAAGACGGCGGCCCGGCAGGCGATCTCATCGTAGTCGTGGCGGTGAAGCCCCACGCCAAGTTCCGCCGGGACGGCGCGGACGTCTACATGGTCCAGGAGGTCTCCTTCCCCCAGGCCGCCCTGGGCGCGGAGCTGGAGATCGACACCCTGGACGGCAAGGTGAAGTGGACCCTCCCCGCCGGCACCCAGACCGACACCACCTTCCGCCTCCGGGAGCGGGGCATCCCCCAGATCCGGGGCCGGGGCCGGGGCGACCAGTACGTCACCATCCAGATCCAGACCCCCCAGCGCCTCACCGCCGAGCAGCGGGAGGCCCTGAGCGCCTACGCCGCCGCCATGGGCGAGAGCGTGGAGGCGGGCGGCAAAGGATTTTTTGACAAACGGAAGAAAAAAAAGTAAAATAGGAAGCGGTCACCCCGCTTCCTGTTTTTTACCCCGGGGGCGGCCCGCCTACCCTGAAAATTGGAGTGATGTACCGTGACCCTCGCCAATCTGCTGGCCGTGCTGCTGCTGGCCGGAATTTTCCTCTTTATGGGCTACTACTGGTCGATCCTCCGCCCCCGGCAGGGCACCCTGGACTGGGTGGCCCTCCAGGAGCGCAAACCCCTCACCTTCCATCGTCCGCGCTACCCCCTGGAGCGGAAGGACGCCCTGCCCATCCTGCTCATCACGGTGATTTACGCCTTCACCGCCTTCTTCTCCCTGGGGGATACCACGGCGCCCGACTACCGCCACGCCTTTGACTTCAACGACGGCCAGACCTACACCCTCCAGCTGGACGGGGAGATCACCCCGTCCAAGATCTGGTACTACCCCATGCTGGGCACCGGCAAGTACCTGGTGAAGGCCAGCGCCGACGGGGAGCACTGGTCCACCCTCTGGTCCAAGGACGGCGACGGGGACGACGGCACCTACTACTGGGCGGACGCGGACGGCTACGAGCCAAAGTACGCCCTGGTGCAGGACTACAAGAGCGCCTTCAAGTGGAAGTCCATCGACCTGACCTCCTCCCTCACCTTCCGCTACCTGAGCATCACCGGCCAGGGGGAGCGGGACGTGTTCCAGCTGGGCCGGCTGCTGTTTGCGGACGAGAACGGAGACCCCATCCCCATCTCCGTCACCAATGCCGACGGCACCCCCGCCCCGGAGGATCTGGCGCTGGTCTTCTCTGTGGACGAGACTACGCCGGAGGCGTTCTCCTGGCGCAACAGCACCTACTTTGACGAGATCTACCACGCCCGCACCGCCCTGGAGCACATCGAGGGATACCAGGCCTACGAGTGGACCCACCCGCCCCTGGGCAAGCTCATCCTGGGCCTGGGCATCCGGCTCTTCGGTATGTCCGCCTTCGGCTGGCGGTTCATGGGCACCCTCTTCGGCGTGGGGATGGTGCCGCTGATGTACCTCTTCCTGAAGAACCTCTTCGGCAAGACCCCCGTGGCCGTCTGCGGCACCGTGCTCCTGGCGACGGAGTTCATGCACCTCACCCAGACCCGCATCGCCACCATCGACACCTACGGCGTGTTCTTCACCCTCTTGAGCTACCTCTTCTTCTACCGATGGCTCACCGACCCGGCCACCCCGGACAAAAAGGGCCGGCAGCGCCAGGGCTACCTCTCCCTGGCCCTGTGCGGTATCACCTGGGGCATCGGCTGCGCGTGCAAGTGGACGGTGATCTACGCCGGGGTGGGCCTGGCCGTGCTCTATGTCCTGAATATGATCTGGCGCATCCGCGCCTGGGACCGCTCGGTGGACGCGCCCCGGATGGGGCCGTGGATCGGGAAGACCCTGGGCATTTCGGTGCTGTGCTTCCTCTTCGTGCCCTTCGTGGTCTACACCCTCTCCTATATCCCCTACGCCCAGGTGGCCGGCGTGACCGACTACTCCCTGGGCCACAATCTGGCGGGTCTGGCGAAGAACTTCCCCGTGCTGGTGCGCAACCTCCTGGGCAGCGACGACCCCGGCGCCTTCCAGAAGGACTCCCTGGTGGGCGTGATGCTGGACAAGCAGTGGAGTATGCTCAACTACCACAAGGGCGTCCACTCCTCCCACCCCTACTCCTCCCGGTGGTATCAGTGGCTCACCGACGCCCGGCCCATCCTCTACTACTCCAGGGCCGTGGGTTCCGCCGCCACCGAGCGCTTCTCCTCCTTCAACAACCCCGTGCTCTCCTGGGCCGGGCTGCTGGCCCTGCTCACCTGCGCCGCCCGCTGCTTCCGAAAGGTCTGGGCCAAGCTGGTTCTCCTGTGGTCCGTGGGGTTCTTCTGCGCCGGGATGTGCTGGGTGGTGGGCCGGGTGAAAAACGGGGACTTCGACCCCGCCCTCTCCGGTGCGGAGTTGGGGCAGCGGATGGCTGTGCTGGTGGTGCTGCTGCTGTGTTACCTCGTCCTCACCTTCTTCATCGCCCGCTATACGGAGTACCACCGCTCCGGGCTGGATGTGTTCATCACCGTGGGCTTTTTCGCCCAGTTCCTGCCCTGGGTGCTCATCAACCGCACCACCTTCTCCTACCACTACTTCCCCTCCACCATCTTCCTCCTCCTGGCCCTGTGCCGGGCCTTTGACGAGATCATGGAGAGCAAGCGGGGCAACCGCAAGCCGGTCTACGCCCTCACCGCCACCTCCGGGGTGCTGTACCTCATGTTCTACCCCGCCCTCACCGGGCTGACCATGGCCAGCTGGTACTCCGTCAACATCCTGAAATTCATGCCCTCCTGGCCCTATTGAGCCGGAGCGCGAAGGAGGCGTATCTGTGTTCCTCGCCGACCTGCACACCCACTCCCTGTGCTCCCCTGACGGGTTCGTCCCCATGGGGGAGATGGCGCGTGCCGCCGGGGCCACCGGACTGAATGTCCTCTGCGTCACCGACCACTGCGACCTGCTGGACCTCCACGGCGCTTTCACCCCCCACTACGACTGGGACGCCGTCCGCCGGGCTTACGACGAGGCGCTTGAGCAGCGCCCCGGCGGGCTGGAGCTGCGGTTGGGGGTGGAGCTGGGCGAGGCCTACGAATCCCCGGAGACCGCCCGGGGCATATTGGCCCAGGCCCCGGCCATGGACTTCGTCATCGGCTCGGTGCACAACTTCCACACCATCCAGGGCAAGCAGGACTTTTACAGCGCCGACTACTCCGACCCGGCGGCCTGCCACGCCGCCCTGGAGGACTACCTGGACTCTCTCTACGCCCTGGCCGGTCTGCCGGACTGCTACGACACCCTGGCCCACATCCTCTACCCCGTGCGCTACATCCGCCAGGCGGGGCAGGACATCGACCTCACCCAGCGGGACTACCCGGAGCGGCTGGGCCGCGTGCTGGAGCGGGTGGCCCAGGCGGGCAAGGCCCTGGAGGTGAACACCTGGCGGGGCCGGACCACGGACGAGTGGGAACCCATCCTGCGGCAGTTCAAGGCCCTGGGCGGGGAGTACGTCACCGTTGGCTCCGACGCCCACAAACCCCAGGACGTGGGGAAGGGCGTCGCGGAGGCCTACGAGGTTTTGCGGCGCTGCGGCTTCCGCTGCACCGCGGTCTACCGCGACCGAAAACCCATCATGGAGGCGATCTGACATGGAGACAAACATCACCATCTCCCTGGGCTGCGACCACGGGGGCTACGCCCTGAAGGAGCACCTGAAAACCCACCTGGAAGGTCTGGGCTACGCCTGCGAGGACTTCGGCTGCCACTCCGCCGAGAGCTGCGACTACCCGGAGTTCGCCCGGAAGGCCGCCCAGGCGGTGGCCGACGGGGCCTGCCGCTTCGGTATCGTGGTCTGCACCACCGGCATCGGGGTGAGCATCTGCGCCAACAAGGTCCATGGGGTGCGCTGCGCCCTGTGCCACGAGCCGTGGAGCGCCCAGATGACCCGCCGGCACAACGACGCCAATATGCTGGCCATCGGCGCCGGGGTCACCGGGCCGAAGCTGGCCGAGGAGATCGTGGACGCCTTTTTGGCCGCCGAATTTGAGGGCGGCCGCCACCAGCGGCGGGTGGATCAGATGATGGCCCTGGAAAACTCCTGAGACGGGGAACCTTTTCCCCGCCCCGTCGTCTGACCTGATATCCTGGCCCCAAAGAGAGGAGAGATCCCCATGAAAAAGACCATCGCCCTAGCCCTGGCGCTGAGCCTGTCCCTCGCCCTGGCGGCTCCCGCCCTGGCCCTCACCCCCCAGGAGGCCGCCGACGCCATCGTCCCGGAGCGGCCCGCCGACTGGCCCGCCTCCTCCGCCGACCCCGGCGACCCCTACGCCGTCATGCCCATCCGGGGCGCAGCCCCGGCGGAGTGGGGCACGGTGCCCCGGAGCTTTGTGGGGGATATCGTGGTGGACGGCGACATGGTCATCGACCTGCGAAACGTCCCCGGCGCCCCGGCGGGCTATCTGCCCATGCGGGCTGTCTGCGAGGCGATGGACGCCTACGTGAACTGGGAGGCGGAGACCAACACCGCCGTCTTCCTGGTGGACGGCCACGACATTGAGGTGGACCTGGCCACCCTGTCCGTCCGGCTGGACTTTGCGCCGGCGGAGGGCGTGACGGCCTATCTGGACCCCGGCGGCTACACCTTCCTGCCCGCCGCGTTCCTGGACTCCCTCCCCCACGTCGCCGTGGACAGCCACCCGGAACTGGACGAGACCCGCTACGACATTACCACCCAGGTCTACACCCCGGAGGAGACCCTGGCCAACGCCATCTTGGAGGCCGCCCAGGCGTCGGCCATGGTCCAACTGGATCAGGCCGTCCTGGCGGAGAACTACGGCTTCCACCTGGACGCCTATGACGCCGTGGCCGCCTTCCAGCCCATGATGTCCGCCCAGCCCACCACCGTGATCGTCGCCCAGGTGAAGGAGGGGCAGATGGAGACCGCCAAGGCCGACTTCGCGGCCTATCTGGAGGCGGTCAAGTCCACCCTGGGCTTCTACCCCGCCACCGCCGAGGCCCTGGAACAGGCCCAGATCGTCCAGAGCGGGGACGGCGCCCACCTGATGCTGGTGTCCACCTGGGAGAGCAACGACGCGGCCGTGGCCCTGTTCCACGAGGCTTTTCCCGGTTAAGCGAAACCGCCCATGAAAAAAGGCCCCGCCCGCGGCGGGGCCTTTTGTCGTCCTCCGGCGGGCCGCCCGTTTCCAGCCGTTGGAAACCCCTTGCGTTTCTCCCCGCCCCGTAGTACAATAGACCCCGCGAAGAAAACCCGCCTGAGACGGCGAAAGGAGACTTG